>CAKTOT010000072.1 GCA_934590135.1 uncultured Muribaculaceae bacterium | reverse complement strand
TGTCCGGACTGGGCGTCAACGACACTTCCGTGCCGCTTGCCAAGCTCTCCGGCGGTCAACGCAAACGCATAGCTATGGCACGAGCTATAGCCACCGAGCCGCAACTTCTGATACTGGACGAGCCCACCAACCACCTGGACATCAACGCTATCGAGTGGTTGGAAGCATACTTGGCCAAATCACGTATGACGCTGCTGATGGTGACGCACGACCGATACTTTCTGGACCGCGTATGCAGCAAAATCATCGAAATAGACCGCACCCAAATATATACTTACGACGGCAATTACAATTACTTTCTGCGGCGGCGTGCCGAGCGCATCTGCGCCATGTCCGCCGAATTGGATCGCGTCAACAACCTGCTGCGCAAGGAGCAGGATTGGATGTCACGACAGCCGCAAGCCCGCGCCGGCAAAGCCAAATACCGCATCGAGCAGTTTTACGACCTCAAGGAACGCAGCCGCGTCAACCTCACAGAACGAAACATCGATCTCGGCAACGCATCCAAAGTCTACATAGGTAGCAAAATTTTCGAGGCTCGTCACATCTCCAAGTCCTTTGGCGACCGAGTCATCGTCCGCGACTTCTCCTACGACTTTGCACGCGGCGAAAAAGTCGGAATTATCGGCGCCAACGGCATCGGCAAGTCCACTTTCGTAAAAATGCTTCTGAGATTGGTACCGCAAGACAGCGGCGAATGGAACATCGGCGAGACAGTGCGTTTCGGTTACTACAGCCAGGACGGCTTTGCACCGGCACCCGGCAAGCGCGTCATCGATGTCATCACCGACATCGCCGATGACATCGAGTACGAGGGTGCACGCCTCAACGCCTCGCAACTGCTCAAGCGCTTTCTCTTTGACGTCCCCGCCCAACAGAAATATGTCGAGACGCTCAGCGGCGGCGAGTTGTGCCGCCTGCACCTCGCCACAGTGCTTATGCGTCGCCCCAACTTCCTGATACTGGACGAGCCCACCAACGACCTCGATATTGTCACCCTGGGCATACTCGAGGAGTACCTCACCAAGTTCAATGGTTGCGCTATCATCATCAGCCACGACCGATACTTCCTGGACAACATCGTAGACCACATTTTTGTGCTCGAAGGCGACGGAGCCATACGCGATTTCCCCGGCAATTACAGCGACTACCGCGCCTGGCACGCCACACAAGCCGCCCAGACGACGGCCCAACGCCCCCAGCCGCAAAACGTCAAGGTCAAGACGCCGCAGCGCCGGCGCCGCAACTTCAAGGAGCAGCGCGAGTTCGAGGCCCTCACTGCCGAGATTGACGCCCTCACCGCCGAGCGTACTTCGCTGGAAGCCGCATTTGCCGGCACTCCCGCACCCGATGCAGACATCGCAGCCATGAGCGCCCGTTACAGCCAAGTCAAAGACCTCCTCGACCAAAAAGAAATGCGCTGGCTCGAGCTCTCCGAAATCGACGGATAACCCAACGGACATTTCCGTAAATATAGAAGCCGCCGGGACTACTTGGGACAATCCCGGCGGCAATATTTGTCGCTATAAGTGGCTCATATAGTTTCAGCGAAGCATCTTGGCGCAGCGGCGTGTGCCGTCGCTATAGATGTCCGTGCGGATGGTGATGCCGCGCTCGGCCGGTGCTTCGAGACGTCTGCCGTACAGGTCGTGGTATTCGGTGGCAACGACTTGAACCTCGTCCGCCGTCACGTCATTCACGCCGTCCTTTATGGGTAGTATCTTCTCGAACTTCCCCCATACCGGGTCTACCTTGTATGCCTCTATTGCCTGCTGAGGTACGTACAGCGTTGCCCGGTCGTACATAGTAGGATAGTAACCGTATGGATATGAGTCTTCCGGGTCTACTTCCGAATACAGTGGATCCAGATTTGATTTCTCGAGAACGAATACGCTCTCATGAGCTTCAGGTGGAGTAGCGTACTCACACACAATGGTCTTGATGCGGTACGAATTGCGACAGAACAAATCGCACAGGATGGGTGACTTTGTGGCGTCTGACGATTTGGTAATCTTCATGTATTCAAGCTTAAGGCGGATAGTGCGCATCCTTGCATCACCATGCTGCCGGGAATGATAATGCTGTCGTTGTCACAACACAATCCATAGTATGCACATGTTGCAAGTCCGTCCTTAAAAATGATATACGACGCTTTCACTTCGCTCACGGGACCAAAGATCTGTATCGTTTTAGGAATACAAAGCGTGTCGGGTTTGTAACTCAATCCGTAAAGCCCGATGACACTTGCCGGAATGTCTATGCTTTTGATCCGCTCGTTAAACTGTGTTGACACTCCGCTAATGGCTATAAGGCTATTAGGTAGGACGATTTCTAAGGACGAATCCTCGTTTTCGGAATACTCTGACAGCTTGATAAAGTTCACTACAGGGTATAGCGTTTCTTCTATGAAAACCTCTTGCGGAATTATGATTATTCCGCTGTATTTTAGCGTTTTGTCCGCTGAAGGCACGACGTAAGCGCCAGTGTACTCGACTTTGCCTGCTTCTTTATCGACATCGGTCATCACTATATACTCAATGCCGTCTACATTGTATGTGGGTTTGCCATTATAAGTGCGGTCTGTCTTGAATGCAAAGACTTGCATCGCCACACTTATAAGCAAAAACAACAGAACCATTATTGTTCGTTTCATACCTTATTGCTTTAGTAGTTTGTTTCTATCCACTACCTCGCTGTCAACCATCATCGAAATAACGCAGATGCCTATCGGTGCATTGGTTAAGTGAATTATTTGCTTGTTCTCTTGCTCGGTTATTTCAATCGTGGAGTCGGTGACAGTGCGGTCGATGCGATTGAGAGTGAGCGAGACGGACATGCCGTCATCCGTCTTAGACATCCGGAAGTCATAAGGGCTGGCATCCGGGGGCACATTAGGCAGGACAAGACCTCCGGGTGTGGCCGTCTGTGCATACGCACAGCACACGCCCAAAGCCGCTGCCGTCAGCAGCGTCTTCTTTCGTCTGGTAGTTTTGTTCATTGTGCTTAGGGGTTAGTAATTATCTCTCCTATCTAAGATGTTTGAGTCAAACAGCAACGGGACGGAGAGTAATTCGCTGCAAATATACACACTTATTCCTCCGAATGTAAGTTTTTGACCAATTATTCTCCGAAATATTTTTCAAGACGCAATATAATAGGTTAAAATGTGTATTTCAGCAGATTATAAGATATACGCAACAAGCAAAAAACGGCACAAACCAACTTTCATTCACATTCTCCACACACCGGTGAGCAATTTTAGCACAAAAAAAATGGCGGGCGTGTCATCATCCGAGAGACACGCCCGCTGCTATTTTAGGGGGGAAGTCGTTATATGCTTAGCGTACAAGCACCTTGTGCGCCGTACCGTCTACGGTGACGATATACAAACCGGGAGCGGAGACGCTCAGCGAAGGCTGGAGGCTGCCGGCAACATTGTAAACCGTGGCGGTGGTGTACTCGCCGTCGATTACAATCTCGCGGCCATCGGCATAGACTTTGACTGCCGTTGTCGGGTCGGCATCTACGGTGACATCATCCACGCCGAGGACTGATTTCGTGCCGAGGACGATATAGCCGTTGGCCGGTATGGCGCATTTGACCGTCGTGCCGCTAAATGTCGGCGTGGCCGTCAGATTTTTGCTTGAACTGAGTATCTGATAGTTGGAGGCGGAAATCTTCTGCACCGAATAGCCCACATTCTTGGTTGCGCCGTCTACGTTGGGATTTATGAGGGCGATGATTTCGTCATCGCCGTTATTGAGGCGAATAATGCGGTTGGTGCTGAAGGACTGAGTATTCATGCCCACCTGTGTGTATGTTCCGTTGATAAAGAGGTCGGCGTTGTTGCGACGGAGGTTACACATGGCCTGATAAGCCTCGAAAATGCCGACGCGATCAGTAGCGTCTTTGTAGTACCATACCACAGTCTTGGGGTCGGTATTGTTGCTGTTGTCGGAATTCTTGGTGGTTTGGTCGGCGCCGAACTCTCCGAACTGCCAAATCATCTTCGGACCGGGCGTAAGCAGCATCTGTACGCCCAGTTGTGCCAAGCGGTACGAACGTTTGTTTTGGTCTTCCTTGACCGAGCCGTAGCCGTATGCTTTCTGCTTGTAGCCTACACGCTCTTCGTCATGGCTCTCGGCGTATGCCACCGTCGAGAATGCCGTACGGCTGTCGGAGGTGGACAGGAAGCGCTCGAGATTGGAGCCGGAGGCATAGCCCATACCGAACTGGCAGGAATTGTAGTTGATATTGGCCCAATTGAGTTGTCCGTCGGCGGCCATCTCGTTTTCTTCCTTAGCAGCGGCGAGGTTCTCGTTGATATGTATTCCGTTGGGTTTGACGGCCTTGATGGCTGCATGGAGGTCTTTCATCACGGCTACGCGCGAAGCATTGTATGCCTCCGTGCCGGAGGGATAGGATGTTCCGAGACCCTTGACGAGGTCAAAGCGGAAGCCGTCAACGTTGTAGGCTGTCATCCAGTACTTGATGGCGTCTTTCCATTGCTGACGTACCAGCGGGTTCTCCTGCTTCCAGTCGTTGAGCACACTATAGTCGTGCGGAGCGGTCTGATTGTAGAAGGGATTGGAGGCTATGGGATACATCTGATACCAGGGGTGCAGGCCGTCACTTTGATTGAACACGATGTCAAGGATGACAGCTATGCCGTTTTGGTGGCACAATTCCACGAAGTCCTTGAGGTCTTTGGGCGAGCCGTAGGCCTTGTCCGGAGCCATATAGAAGTTGGTATTGTAACCCCACGAGTTGTTGCCGTTGAATTCCATAACAGGCATCAGCTCAACGGCATTTATGCCGAGGCTGCGCAGGTATGGTATTTTCTCAATGGCTTTGCGCAGGGTGCCTTCGCCATTTGCCTGACGGTCTGTGCCGGTGAAGTCGCGCACCAGCAATTCATAGATTGTTAGATTGCGGTGGTCGGGAATGGTGAAATCGCTGAATTTGTAGTTGCCGTCGAGGTCGCCGCGGTATACAGCCAGCATCGTGTCATCGAATTTCTCGTAAGGATACTGAGGCATATCCGGCCAAATGGAGGAGTCGAGCCATTTGTCGCTATACGGGTCAAGGACCATATGCGCGTAGGGGTCGCCTACTTTGGTGGTTCCGTCTACAATGTAGTAGTACGGGTACCATACATTGTCCTTAAGGTCGCTGACCGTGCGGAAGAAGTAGCGCTGACCGTTGTAGTCTTGATATTGCATCTCGCACTGGTTGGCGATAGTCGAGTAATTGCTCCATGCACCCACGAGCATCACGTTCTTCTTACCGGGAGCGGCGATACAGAAGGTCACGGTGCCGTTGCTGTTCTTCACGGCGCCCATCTTGGGTACGCCGCCGGGATATGTACCAGCCGGCGAGTCGGTGATGTAGCTCACCGTGTAGGTCTTGGTCATGGTCTTGCTGCCGTCATTAGTCGTAGCCACAGCCTTGAAGTCGTAAGTGCCGGGGGTATTCATATTATATTCGGAGGAATAAGTAGTGGCGTTGGTCTTGCGGCCAAAGCGGAAGGTGCCGTTGTAAAGCTCTATCGTGCAAGGCTCGGTGGTATTGACCGTCAGCGTGGCCTTAGCCTCGGCTGTGATAACCTTGGGAGTGGACACATTCAGGGCCATCTGGAAACCCGGTTCGAGGACGTCTACAAGGATATCGCCGCCGGAAGACGTCTTGCCTTCTTTGGTGCAGTCGCCGGTACGGAAAACCAAAGCAATCTTTTGTACGGTCTCTGTCGCATCGGTGATACCGAAATAGGTGCGGATGTCGCCGATAGACAAGGTGTAGGTGTTGGCCGATACATATGTCAGCTTGTACTTGGCCGCATTGTCGCCCCATTTCGAGGGAGCGTACTTCCAGTCGGATGTGCTGACACTCTTATTGGTAATCACGCCTATATGGGCGTACACCGGGGTGGTCGCGGACAATCCCTTGAGGCCGCCGTTGCCCAGAGGCGAATCGGCGTGGAATGTCAGCACGACGTTCTTACTGGCCTCTTGCAGCAAGGCCGGAGAGGTAGTGACTATCTGTGCAGAAGCTACGGAGATACCCAGCACAAGCGCCGCCACCAAAAATGTGATCAGTCGTTTAATCATATTAGTGGATTGTATTTAATGTATATTATTTATCTCTTTAGTATACACCTATATGTGTATGTCTCGTTGTATCGGACATACACGTAAGCATGATTCTTTTAATCTCTGTGCAAATGTACACATTTTCGGCGAAATACAGCACGTTTTTCATTGAAAGTGTATTAATCCGTCCGTAAATTTCATCGCGAATGATGCCGATGAGACAATCGAATCATCGCGACACGGCCGATTCAGACACATTTTATCGCGTCACAGCACAAGCCTTTGACGTTTTAACTATCTTTAACCATCGAATATGTCACTATTCGGGTGTTTGCACGTCTAATAGACAAACGAACAATTAAAGAGAATAATTCAACGAAACAGTTTCCATAGGTTTTTAGACAATAACAATCAGACAATTTCACGTCTTTCGGCCCGGGGTTCCCGGAGATGGGAGCCCCGGCGAAACGACAAAGATCTGAAACAAGAACACCCACACCATCCGATGAAAAAAATTGCGACATCATTCCTCCTCGTACTCCTCCTAATAATCTGTATGGGCAGCGCGCCCGCCTCGGCCTATACGGTCAAGGTCAAAGCCGTAGACCCCTCGGGCACTCCCGAAGAATATGCCACGTGCCGCGTCTTCGGCACTGACAGCATACACCCCGTGGCTGCCGGCGTCACCGACACCCTGGGCATATGGACGGGCAGTATCGCCAAGGCCGGGACATACCGACTGCAATTGGAAGTGATCGGTAGCGCCATCGCCGTCAAAAATTTCACCGTCAGCGATACAGCCCCCGTGGCCGACCTCGGCACAATAACCTCCGGCGTCAATGAACTTTCGGAAGTCGTAGTCACAGCCCAGCGCCCCATAGTCACCAAAGAAATCGACCGCATAGGCTATGACGTCAAGGCTGATGCAACGGCACAGACGCTCACAGTCCGCGAAGTCCTGCGCCGCGTCCCCATGGTCAGCGTTGATGGCGAGGGCAATATCAAAGTCAACGGAAGCTCCAATTTCAAGGTTTTCAAGAACGGCCGTCCCAGCAATTCGCTCAGCAAGAATGCCAAAGACATCTTTGACGCCCTGCCCGCAGCATCCATCAAACGCATCGAAGTCATCACCGAACCGGGCGCCAAGTATGATGCCGAAGGTATCGGCGCCATACTCAATATAGTCACGGACGACGAGACCATCATCAAGGGCGTCACCGGTCGCGTAGGCGGCAGCTACGACTTTATGAACAACCGCGCAGACGGCAACCTGTGGCTGTCAACCCAAATCGACAAAGTGACTTTCAGCATCCAAGGTGGCATATCCAATATCCCTGAAAAAATGCAGCGAAACCACTCTGAATACGATTATACATACGAAAACGGAACACGCAGCCTACGCACCGAAGACCAACGTGTTCACGGTCTTGTCGAATGGTTCGGCGGGGAAGCATCCTGGGAAATCGACTCGCTCAACCTCATTTCCGGAGAATTCAACGGCTATGAATATCACGTCAATGGAAATGGCACAGGGACACAATCGCTGACCGCTGCCGATGGTAGCCTGCTCAGCAAATACACATCCACGTATGACATAGCCAATTCGTCCTACTTTGACATCGATGGCAATATCAACTACCAACACCTGACGCGGCGCAAGGGCGAAGCTCTAACTTTCAGCTATATGATTTCGACCACGCGCCAAAAGCAGAAGTCGAATACGCACTACGACGATATATTTGGCTCAATGTTCGAATACACGGATTTCAACAACGACTTTCGCCTTAATTTCATCGAGCACACCTTTCAGGCCGATTGGACACGTCCCACAGCCAAGAATCACACACTGGACTTAGGTGCAAAGTACATACTGCGCCGTAACCGCTCGAAGACCAGCAGCGAGTATATCGGATGGCAGGATTTGTACACCGACTTCCGTCATATCACGGACGTCGCCGCCGCATACGCCCAGTATTCGGTAAAATTAAGCAAAATAACCCTGCGTGCCGGCCTGCGCTACGAGTTCTCCAAGCTCAAAGCCGACTATCCCGATGGTAGCCAAGACGAATTCTCCTCCAACCTCAACGATTGGGTTCCGAGTGCCGCCGCATCATGGCAAATCAACGACGCCAACTCACTGACAGTTAACTATGCCACACGCATCAGTCGCCCCGGCATATCATATCTCAACCCCGCCAAGAAGTACACGCCGACATCTCTGTCCGAAGGCAATCCGGATCTCGAAAGTGCACACGCACAGAGCGTAAAACTCACCTATATGCTGATACGCCCGCGCTTCAACTTCAATATATGGTCACAATACGCATTCACCAACAACGACATTGCCGGAGTCACCACTCTGGATGGCAACATCCTGCATAGCACATACGAAAACATCGGCAAGATTCGCACATTCCAGTCCGGCGGATTTATGCAATGGACGCCTATGGACAAAACTTCAATCATGGTCTCCGGAAGTATTACTTACACTGACATTAGCCAGACAATATTCAAAAACAACGGCTGGGGCGGCAATGTATATATGCGTGCCACACGCAAGTTGCCGTGCAATATCGAAGCCGAGTTGTGGGCCAGCTACTATCAGTTCGCACTTTCCGATGCCTTCACCCGCAGCGACAATGGTTTTATGAACAATTTCTGGTACGGAATTAATTTCACTGCCAATTGCCTAAACAACAAGGCTCTGACCGTATCGCTGCGCCTCACCAACCCCTTCGGACAGCACAACAGCTTCTTCAGAAACGAGGCTGTTCGCGGTGCGTACACCGGCACAAGCGTGACGCGTATGGATGATATGCGTATGCAGATAGGCCTATCAGTCGGATACCGCTTCGGCAACCTCAACGCTTCGGTCAAGAAAACCGCCGCACGCATCACCAACGACGACCTCCAAGGCCGCAAAAACTAAGAATTCGCGGAAATTCTGAGAATTATAGGAATTATGGGAGTAATGGCATGGTTACCATTGCTCCCATAATTTACATCATTCTTATTATTCCCGTGATTCTATTATTCCCATAACTCACATTACTTTCATTATTCTCGGTCAGGCTACCCGAGGTTGACGACCGTGATGCCGGCACCGCCAAAGCGGACATCCTCATCGGCATAGGACCTTACCGCCGGTACTGTATCAAGATACTGCCGTATGGCGGTACGCAATGCCCCCGTCCCGGTGCCGTGCAGGATGCGCACACGTCCGGCGCTGAACTGCACGGCGTCATCTATAAAGTGCATTACGGCTTGCAACGCCTCATCGGCACGAAACCCGCGCAAGTCTATCTCCGGGTTGAAGGACAATTGACGACGGCGTATATCCTCGCCCGTGGACACGGATACAAAGGACGCGGCCTGCGATGCCCCACCCTTGTCGGGACGGCGCATAGTGGGCGTCAAGCGTGCCACGGGGACATCCATCTTGAGTGCGCCGAAGGCCACCATAGCCTTCTTGCCTTCGAGCGAAATGACACGACCGGGCTGACCCTGATTGTCAAGCAATACATATATGCCCGGCTCAATAGTGCGTACGGGCTCAACCTTAGTCGGCACTGCAGCCTTGGTTGCGGAGGCTTTAGCCTTTTTGGAGGGCTTGGGGGCACGCACGGGCTGTTCGGCAGCCTTGTCTTCGAGGGCGCGGCGCTGCTGCCGCAGACGCTCGCGTGCCTGCTGCGTACGGTCGCGCTCGGCCTGAGCCTCGCGAATGTCGCGTATGGTGCGCTCCACGGCCGCATTGCTCTCGGTGACGATGCGCAATCCCTCCTGCCGCGCCTCGTCCAGTATGGCGCGGCTACGGCTGTCAAGGTCTTGCTGCTTGGTCTCATAGCGGTCGATGACCTCTTCGAGGTGTTTGTGGCGGCGGCGAATATCTTCGCGTTTATTGGCCCAGTAGCGCTTGTCGCGCGCTATGTCAAGCAGGTACTTGTCCAAGTTGACATAATCGCTGCCCACGATGGCGCAGGCATCATCAATCACATCGGAGGGCAATCCGGTCTTGCGAGCAATTTCTATGGCAAAAGAGCTGCCCGGATGTCCTATATCGAGGCGGAATAGCGGCTGCATACGCTGGCGGTCATAGAGCATTGACCCGTTAATCAATCCGGGGACTTCGGAGGCCAATGTCTTGAGATTTTGATAGTGAGTGGTGACCACGCCCCACATTCCGGCGGCATTGAAGCGTGTCAGCAGTGCTTGGGCTATGGCTCCGCCAATCTGCGGCTCGGTTCCCGATCCGAATTCATCGATAAGGAAGAGGTCGGCATCTCCGGCGTGTTCCAGCATATACTTCATTGCCAGCAGGTGCGAGCTGTATGTACTCAGGTCGTCATCCATAGACTGATCGTCCCCGATGTCCACCATCAGACGCTTCATCACACCCATGTCCGAATCGGCGGACACCGTCGGCAACATTCCGCATTGCAGCATATATTGCTCGACAGCCACTGTCTTCAAGGCGATAGACTTACCGCCGGCATTAGGACCGGAAATGACGAGTATACGACCTTTCTCCCTGTCAAGAGTGATATCCAGCGGGACAATGGCGCGTCCGTGGCGACGCAACGCGGCCTCGAGTGCCGGATGACGCGCTTGCTGCAAATTCAAGCACGGGCGATTGGAAAGCCTCGGCATGGCGGCTTCAGTGTCTATGGCTACACGCGCCTTGGCTGCAATGAAATCAAGAAGGCCGAGACGGTCATTAAGGTCCAGAAGCGCGTCAAAATGCGGACGAATGCTATCGGCGGCAGCCACAAGCAGGCGCACGACTTCGCGACGTTCCTCGAGTTGGAGCTGTCGCCCGCGATTGCCTAACTCAACAACGGCGGCAGGCTCGATATAGACGGTCTTGCCGGTGGCGCTCTCGTCATGCACTATGCCCTGCACCATACGCTTGTTCATAGGTGCGATGGGCAGCACGAGGCGTCCGTCGCGCATGGCCGGAGCTGTATCGGGTTGAATCCAGCCCTGCGCCACAGCCTCGGTAATTACACGGCGCATGGCCGAAGCTATGCGTCGTTGTATGGTGGACATCTCGCGACGTATATCGGCAAGAGCTACGGAAGCATTGTCGCGTACCTGCCCGAGGTCGTCCACGAGCGATGCTACCACGCGCTGCACTTCAGGCGCGGTATCCATACCCTCGGCAATTTCGCGCAAATACGGATAGACAGCCTCTCCGCTGTTGTCGGTCCTGTCAAGCCACGAGCGAACACGCGTGGCCTGACGCAAAGCCTTGAGCAAGGCCAATAGCTCGGATGCCTCAACAAAGGTTCCGGGCACGGAAATACTTTTCAGCGGTCGTTGCAAGTCCTCGACTGTACCCAAGTCAAGGACATCATCACCGGTCAAAGCTTTCACCATCTCGGACACGCGAGCCAAACGACAACGCACTTCGGCGGCATCCGCACTCCAATGCATAGCCTCGGCAGCCAGCATACGTGCCTGCGGCGAGCTGCATCGGCCGACCACCATAGCGCGTATCGCGTCAAAACCTATTTTACGCTCTATTCCTTGGCGTGGAAACACCAGCGGCGAGACCTTGAGGTCTGCTTCTGTCGCATCCTGTTGTGTCGTATTGTCCGTATTGTATCGTGTCATTGTATGTCTAAGCAGTATATATTTTTCTCAAACAAGCAAAAATCATACCATCCGCGCACCATGGTCCGCAAGACACATACGAGGCCGACCCCCTCC
>CAKTOT010000071.1 GCA_934590135.1 uncultured Muribaculaceae bacterium | reverse complement strand
GACTGGGAGGCTTACGGCAATGACTACCGCCGCTTCCTGCCCTATATCAACAACAACTACGATTACGCCGAAATGCTCAGCGAAATACTCGGCGAGCTTAACGCCAGCCACACCGGCGGCCGCTATTACGCGCCTTCCAAGGCACTGTCCACTGCGGTGCTGGGTGCGTTCTATGACGAGGATTACCGCGGCGAGGGCCTGAAAGTGGCCGAGGTGCTGCCGCGCTCGCCCCTGGCTTCGGCCAAGGCCAACGTGAAGCCGGGCGAGGTCATTACGGCCATAGACGGCACCGAGATTGGCGCCGATGCGGACTACAACCTGCTGCTGCAAGGCAAGGTGGGCAAGAAGGTCCGCCTGACAGTGCGCTCGGCCGACGGCAAAAGCCGCACCGTGACGGTACGCGCCATCAGCGCCGGAGCTCAGAGCGGAATGTTGTACCGCCGCTGGGTGGAGCGCAACCAGCAGCTTGTGGACAGCCTCTCGAATGGCCGCATAGGCTATGTGCACATCCAGGGTATGGATTCGCCCAGCTTCCGCGAGGTGTACAGCGAGCTGCTCGGCCGCTACCGCAACTGCGAGGCGGTCATCGTGGACACGCGCTACAACGGCGGCGGATGGCTGCATAACGATGTGGCACTGCTGCTGTCGGGCAAGGAGTATGTACGCTACGCGCCCCGCGGCCGCTATATCGGCAGCGACCCGTTCTCGCAATGGACCAAGCCGTCGGTGATGCTGACCAACGAGTACAATTACAGCGATGCACACGGCACACCCTACGTATACAAGACCCTGGGCATCGGCAAACTCATCGGCGCTCCCGTTCCGGGCACGATGACGGCCGTATGGTGGGAAACGCAGATAGACCCCACCCTCGTCTTCGGCATCCCGCAAGTGACTTCGCTGGACCGCAACGGCAAGGCACTGGAGAACCAGCAACTCGACCCGGACATCGAGGTCTACAACACCCCGGAGGACGTCGTCACGGGCCGTGACCGCCAGATTGAGGCAGCCGTCACAGAGCTGCTCAAGCAACTAAGCAAATAGTTCACCTACATCCCCCAAAATTTCAAAGGCGGCAGTCGCGCCCACCGGCACGGCTGCCGCCTTTGTTGTATGCCGACCTGTAGGGGCGCTATACATAGCGCCCGCGCGACAGAAGGATAATATGATGGTTTCGAGCGTATTATGTAATATTAGCCCACGGTCGCGGCGGACACAATATATTGCATCCCTACAATATCTCGCTATTTTGCCCCCGATTGCAACATACAGCGCAACATACAACACTGATATACAGCAATTTACCCCCCCCCGAAAAATTTACGTGAATTTCTATTGCTCTGTTAAAAGATTTTACGTACCTTTGCATTGGACAAGGGCAGAGGCTCTATCCGTCAGTCGCGAAGCGGCTGTAAACGCTTATACAATACAAAAAAGATGTAGTTATCTATTATCTTCCATATCCCAAACTTGACGGTTTAAGATATATTCCTGAAGATAAGAGACAATGGCATCCGCATTTCTGCATATACACGTGTGTGCATACAGGCACGCACACGCTATACGCATAGGTGTGGAGATTGATGTCTTATTTACAGGAATGGGGCTCCCGTCAAGGCCTTGGATATGGGAATAAGATTTAACTTCAATCTCCACACCTTTTTTATACCCAAACATCACCCTATACACAGTGGCCGTAGGAGATTGCCGGCCGCGCACTCACACTCTATGAAAGCCTTAAAAAGACTTTGGTACACGGCATGCGCTGCTATGCTATGTCTGTGCCTGCTGCCAGCCTGCGGCGACAGCAACGGCGACGAGCCGGACAATCCTAATCCCGTAGACCCCGACAAAGAGGTCGCCGACCCCGCCGGCACCGTCAAACTCTCCATGCGCAGCGAAGCCGCCGCCGGCGACAGCAAAACCAAACTCGATGGTCGTTTATTTATCGATGGCGCAGACAACTTTGATACAGATGGATGGGGTCAAATAGTAGATCTCGGTAGCATGAAAGGACTCGGAAACGTGGGGTATATACCCAAAACAGGATACGCAGATAAAGTCGCAGTAATACCCGGACACGGATATATCTGGGCGCGTTATCCATATTATGGGCTCTATCGTTATGCTATAACCTCTTTTTGTCGCATATACGTCACCAACTACACAAAGAACACTGCCGGAGAAATCATCGGCGCGGACATCCAGTACCAAGGACCTTTCTATGGCAAGGACGAGGTTTTGAAACCAATAATAGCAACAGCCCTTACTCGGGACAAATATGGAGACTATAATGCAAAGATTGAATTTGATAATAATACTATAATTCCGTTTCTTGAAATAGAAGTAAATAGTAATGGTATACCATCATCCGCCAAGGTTAGCACAGGAATAGGCGAGACTTATGGTTCTATTTCTGTAACCATCTATAACTTAAACGGCTTCATACTCGGAGCAGAAACCTCTGTAAATCTAACAATCAAAACACTATACGGAAAGACTTCTACTATAACACTACATCCAAAGGACTAATCTGACGACAAATAACCGCGAAACGCAGGAATGGCGATAGCGGGTACGGGCGGAAGCCACCGCGACGGCACTCGTCCGTACCCGCACTTTTTCGCCGCGACACGCGGCACGCTTGGGGACACCGGCATGGTGCGCAAGCCCTACCCTGCACGGCACGGCGGCTTTGGCCACCGCAAAAGCGGTGATTCGCACATAAACCCCGGAGGTTCGCACAGCAAACGACAAAACCATTGACAACGCCACGTGCCGTGCAATACCTTTGCAACGTCAAACGACACCGGCTGACAATCCCCACCCCACGGCACAAAGCCACAAGACCCCGACCCGCAACAACAACAACAACAACAACAACAACAACAACAACAACAACAACAACAATACTCACCAATCAAAAACAAGAGACATGAAAAAGCATCTACACCTGTTAGGCATCCTGCTACTGGCCTGCGTCATGGGCGCATGCAGCGATGACGACAAGCAATCATACGACTCCGAACAACTCGAAGGACGCTGGCAGCTCGAATCCGTATCACCCGAAGAAATGGAAGACGCCTTTGCCACCATGTGCGGCCTCACCAACTCACGCGACCTATACCGCGGCTATGTCGAGTACAACTCCGACGGCACTTGGCGCGAAGTGAAGTCCGGCTACCGCATCCTCTTCGGCCAAGGCACATGGACCGTCAGCGGCGACAAACTCAACCTCATCGCCACCGAGGAAGACCTCAGCCTGCCCATGTCCTACAACATCCGCGAACTCACCGATGATGCACTCGTCCTCACCACCGGCTCCTACCACAACGTCCCCCTAAGCGAAGCCATCACCCTGACCTACAAACGCTATTAAGTCCCATCCCTTTAAAACACAAGCAAATAATAATCCCCCCCTAACACCACACTCTATGAAACGACTACTTATCGGCGCCATCTGCGCCCTCGCCGGCACTTGCGCCTATGCACAAAACACATTCTGGGACAGCACCAAGTCCACCGAAGGCATCAGCCTGAGCACCGACCTCGGCATGAACGTAGCCTCCCTCACCAAGCAAACCCTTTGGGGCAGCAAAGTTGGCCTCAACGTCGGCATTATGGCCGAGAAACCTGTGATAAACTCCCTGTCTGTCAAGGCCGGACTGTTCTACACGATGAAAGGCGCCAAAAACGGCGGCCGTGACACCGGCTTCGGAGCAACGCTGCACACGACCCTCGACCCCGGCTACCTCGAAATCCCCGTACTGGCCAGCTACCGCTACCAACTCAACGAGAAGATTCGTCTGCAATTCGACTTAGGTCCCTACTTTGCCTTCGGCCTCCACGGCAAAGACGTCAAGAAAGTCTCCGGCGGCGCCTCCAGCCCCACAAAGACCGTATACAAGCTCTTCGGCAGCAAAGGACAAATGAACCGTTTTGACCTCGGCCTACGCTTCGGTCCCGAGATTGTCTTCAACAACAAGCTCCGTGCCGGCATCGCCTACGAAATCGGCTTCACCAACGCCATGAAAGGAGAAGAAAACAGCGGCATCAAGAACAGCAACTTCATGATCAACGTCGGCTACACATTCTATACACGATAATATTATCACCATAACGCAGACCGATAAGACATTATGGGGCAAGCGTAAGTAGACCGCTTATTCGCCTCTCTCCTCTATTCTCTCCACGATATATCCATTCCCCTATCCAACCCCGGCTGCCGTGTCCGCCGTATACCCATTTCTGAAACAGCCCATTCCTGACGGCGGGCACGGCAGCCATTTTTTTGACAACCACACAAAAACCAACATATACGACAATGAAACAGCATATGCACTTCAAACGATTACACATAATCGGGCTAATCTTGTCCTTAACTTTCGTCAACTCAAGCGCACAGGACTTCGAGGGCGTATGGTATCCGTCAAAGGATAACAATATTGGCAACATCAAAATTCAAAAGACAAACGATGGGTACTCTGTGCGGATAAAAATGAATGATGATGGCATAAAAACTTGTAAAGGCAGCGTTGATGAAGGGGTTCTATATTTCAACTACTCAGATGGAGTCGAATATGGCAAATATTGGCTTGGGTACTGGGGCAATGAAAAGGACCATATAATTGCCTTAGAAAATGATGGTAGTACCAGTGGTAAAGGAACAGTTGACGACATATACGACAGATCCTACAACAACAGAAATAAATGCGCCACAGTCAAACATTCTTACTGGATGTTCAAATTAGTTCCTAATGACGATGACATGGTTTTATACGTCACATGGCAGGACTGTTATTGTGTCAAAGTATATGGCTATGGCGAACGAGTTGTTTTCACTCAAGGCGGCAATCAATATTGGAGCAAAGCTAACACCTACACCAACTGGTGAGCTACCTCGCGGCATACAAAAGAGTAATCTAACATTCAAATAGCTATATATGAGACACTACGCGAAGTATATTTTGCTGATGACAGCAACAGCGCTGACAGCATGTAGCGACAACGAGGCCGACACCCCGGACGACAAGAGCAATCCGGATCCTATAGGGACTGTCAGCACCACCATGTACAACGAGGATAACGGAGACACTCATCTCGGAAGCCTGCACATAGATCGCGATGGAAACTTCGTGGGCTGCGATATGACTATGATAAGCGGCGCTAACGGCTTGAGCGATGTTGCAAGTATACCCAAGTCCGGATATAGCGGCACATCAAAGGTTATGCCCAAGACCTGCTACGTAACCTATCTCGATGGCGAATGGAGCCGTCTTTATGTAGAGAAAACCATCAGCACGAGCAAGGCTTCCGCCACAGGCGCCAAAGTTAAGTACCAAAAGCCCTTCAGGGGTAAAGACGAGGTTTTGCTTCTGTCCGAATCCGAAATCGTTTATGCTGCAGAAGGAGGCAATACGACTGTGACCATAAACAACAATTCAATTATCCCATTCTCCGCAACCTCGTCTGCCGAATGGTGCAATGTTACGATAGGCTCGACCCTTGAACAGCCATACCTGACGGACGCCGTAAGTATAAACGTCCTTCCATCAAACTCTACCAAGGACGAGACGGCGACCGTTTCCCTTACGACACTTTACGGAAAAACAACCACGATTACCATCACCCGCAGAGGCGTCGTCCCCAGCATCGAGATGGAACAAAACATACGCATAGGACACAGCGCAAAAGAATTCACAATACCGGTGACGACCAACCTCCCACTATCAGACCTCTCGGTAGGGGCTGATGTAGACTGGCTTTCAGTAGAACTCGCAGCCGTAGACAAGGCTGAGACATCCGCCCGTCCGTTGCGGTGGCTGGGGGACAACCCGGTAGCACCTATCAAGGCAAAATCGCCAAGCGCACCGGCTCCCGAAACCATCATCGTCAAATGCGTGGTCAAAGCCAATACCGACACCGAGCGCAGTGCTACAATCACGATTTCATCCAAAGATGGGCAGACATCAGCCGACACCCAACTCCAACAAATCGGGATGTATATCGACCTCGGCCTCAGCGTCAAATGGGCCACGTGCAACCTTGGCGCCGATGTACCCGAAGAATATGGCTATTACTATGCTTGGGGCGAAACATCCACCAAGAATAGCTACACGCATGAAAATTACAAATTCTACTGTGGAAAATCTGACAGCTATAGTAAGTACAACGTCACTGACGGGCTTACAACACTCAAGTCCGAAGACGATGCAGCGACAGTGAGCCTCGGCGAGCCATGGCGTATGCCTACCAATACCGAAGCAACCGAACTACGGCTAATGTGCAATTGGTTTTGGACTTCGATAAACGGAACAACAGGCTACCGGCTTACCGGGCCTAACGGCAATTCAATATTTATGCCATGCTGCGGACAATATAGTATAGCTCTTGACCTAAACGACTTCGCCAAGTATTGGACATCCTCATTGTATCTGGAAAACCCCGTTGGAGCAAGGTCTATATACTTTGATAAAAGCATAACCGGCAAAGATTATAGCAATAGCACCTTTAGCCGGTACTACGGCCAATGCATCCGACCAGTAAGACCTTAGAATTAATCAACATAAAGTATTAATATGAGACAACTAACCAAGCACTTAGCACTGTTGGCGGTATTACTGCTGACGGCTGTATCGGCAAAGGCGTATGACTTTGCCGTGGACGGGATCTATTACAAGGTCACGTCAAAAGAGCAACGCACCTGCGATGTAACATACGGCGATGCGAGCTATACAAACAGTACCATCACCATCCCGGCATCAGTAACCCATGAAGGCACGACCTACACGGTTACCGGCATCGGCGACTACGCTTTCGCTAACTGCAAAAACCTGCAATCCATCGCCCTTGGCAATGTAACGACAATCAAAAGCTATGCGTTCATAAGTTGCGAGGGTCTAACGGCAATCGACTTCGGCAATGTGACAAGCATCGGAGACTGCGCCTTCAAAGCTTGTACTGCCTTGAGAAGTATCGACATGAAGAACGTGACCACAATCGGCAATGCTGCTTTCTCTAATTGTACGCAACTGGTCAGTGCCAGTATGGGCAAGGTCTCCACAATAAGCTCCTGGGCATTCGCCTATTGCAGCGCATTGAGACAAATCGACTTAAAAGGCGTTCAAACTCTTGGAAGTGGGGCTTTTTACAGATGTACCGCTCTCACGACCATTGACCTGAAAAATGTCGAGTACATCGATAATTCTGCTTTTAAGGGCTGTAGCCAACTTGCAGACATAACCTTCAAAAATGTAACGACGGTTGGATGGAGCGCGTTTGTAGATTGCAGCGCATTAAAAAAAGCTGTGCTACCAAAAGCGATAACAATATATAATGACGCATTCTCGGGGTGCAATCTGACTGAAATCGAGCTGCCTTCGGTACGACTCATAAACACTGGCGCGTTCTCTGAGAACAAATCTTTAACAAGCGTGAAATTAGGCGACAAAAAGTTAGACATTGGCTTCAATGCATTTAAATCCTGCGTTCTATTGTCTGACATCGACCTTTCCAACGTCACGTACATAGGTAACAAAGCCTTCTATAAATGTGAAAGCCTCAAAGTAGTCGACATCGCGAAAGTTGAGAAACTCGGCAACAGCGCTTTCGAGTGGTGCAAGCAGCTAACCTCGGTTAAATCTCCGAAACTGAAATCAGTCGGAGATGCATGTTTCCAAAACTGTTTCGCTCTCGAAACGATAGACCTTTCAAATGTGGCCACAGTCGGCGAACACGCTTTTGACAACTGCCGGAAACTCGACAACATCAACCTTGACAACGTCGAGAATATCGGCGCTGACGGCTTTGCATTCTGCAGCAGTCTTAGAAGCATAACTCTGCGCAAAGTTTCCGAAATCAAAGAATCCACATTCTGCGGTTGTGTAAGCCTAACCGAAGTCAGACTAGGCAAAGCAACCAATATCGGGGATTATGCTTGCAGCCTATGCAGCGGTCTCGAAAACATCGATCTATCCAACATCGAAACTATCGGGAGTGACGTTTTTAATAACTGCCCCAAACTGGCATCAATCCGTCTTGGGAAAAGCATAAAGTCTATCGGGAACGGAGCCTTCGCATCTTGTCCCAAGCTTATGGAGGTAAAGATTCTGGCAACCACGCCGCCAACGCTTAACCATTCTTTTTACGGACAATACGAGACATGTATAGTATATGTCCCCACAGGAACGGCCGCCGTATACAAAGCAGATGCAGGTTGGGGCCAATTCGTCAATATCAGGGAACAACTCGGTCTCAGCCTCAACGAAACAGACATCGTTATCGGAGTAGGAAAGACTGCGCAACTGTCTGTCGAGATTATACCTGACAATGCCGAACACGGAGTCATTGTTTGGTCAAGCTCCGACCCGACAATCGCATCTGTAAGCGCGGACGGAGTTGTTACAGGCATCTCCGAAGGCACGACATATATAAACGTGACCTGCGGCGATGCATCCGCAACATGCGTTGTAACAGTATCCAGCGATGGCGGAGTGGACGACGTCACCACCGATGACGACAACTTCTATGACGTGTACAACGTCCAGGGCATACTTGTGCGCAGCCATTGCGACAAGAGCCGGCTCAGCGAACTGCCTCGCGGCATATACATCGTCAAGTCAGCGCGAAGCACACGCAAAATACGCATTTAGAGAGAGAAATAACGCATAAATCGGCGTAAGTCGAAAAGAGTGAATTTGAATAGTTCGCGGTTTATGGCTACCTTTGCAAAAGATTGCAAACGACCACTTGACAACGACTTGACAATGAATATATCCAAAGCACGCTTCGTCACCAGCAGCCCCAACGTGGACAAATGCCCCAACACAACTATGCACGAGTACGCCTTTATAGGGCGCTCCAATGTGGGCAAGTCCTCGCTGATAAATATGCTCACGGGCAATCGCTCGCTGGCTATGACGTCTGCCACGCCAGGCAAAACCATGCTTATCAACCACTTCCTCGTAGATGACGCATGGTATATCGTAGACCTGCCCGGCTACGGATACGCCCGACGCAGCAAGGACGACCGCCGCCGCCTCGAAGCGATGATCAAGGGCTATATTCTCAAGCGTCCGCAAATGACGTGCCTGTTCCTGCTGATAGACGGGCGTCACCTACCCCAGGACATAGACCTCGAATTTATGAACTGGCTGGGCGAGAACGGCATACCGTTTGCAATAGTCTTCACCAAGCTGGACAAGATGTCATCGAACGCGGCCAAGACCGTCACCGCCAAATACCTCGAGACCCTGCGCGAATATTGGGAGGAACTGCCCCCGGTATTCCGCACCTCGAGCATCGACCGTCGCGGCCGCTTCGAGCTCCTCGATTACATCGAGAGCCTCAACGCCCTACCCGTAGACACTTCAGATTCCTTACTCGATAACAGCAATTAGCCATCACTAACCAAAACTTACACTTAATGAACAAGTTCTTACTCACAATCACGGCATTGCTGGCCACGGCCACCATGTCGGCCTTCGATAGCGGCGGCCTTAGCTTCACCGTCATCGATAGCGAAAAAAACGAGTGCGCAGTCACCGGCTACGATGCCGCCACCATCCCCGCAGCGCTTGACATCCCGGCCAAGGTGGCGGATAACGGCACCACCTACACCGTTGTACGCATCGACAGCAAAGCCTTCCAGGAGGCGTCCATCACCTCGCTCACAGTCCCGGCCACCGTAACGACCATACAAAGCCGCGCTTTTTATAAATGTCAGAGCCTGATAACAATAGACCTGCCTGTAGGTCTCGAAAGCGCAAGCAGTGCTTTCAGTTTATGCCCCGGCCTAACCACAGCCTATATACGTTGCAAAAACGAGCCCGACGGATGGTTCTCAGGGCTGAAAAACCTAAATCAGATTGTCTACTTCAGTTCTGTACAGGCGCTAAACAACGGCAATATGCCTTCAACAGTCCAATACATCCGCTGTTTGGGTACAACGCCACCAAAAATCACTTTCGCAAACAAATTTACATACGGTTTCGACGGCGTTGTATATGTGCCGTCTTCAGCCGTGGCCGACTATCGTGCCGCCGATGTGTGGAAAGACTGCCGAATATTCTCCAGCGATATAATCGCAAACGGCATCACCTATATGATTACAGATAGCGAAAAGCACGAGTGCCAAGCCGTAGATTATGACAAACTCTCTGGCGGCAACGTTGTAATCCCGGCCACAGTTGCCGCTAACGGCATCAACTATACCGTAACAAGCATCGCCGCCAAGGCTTTCTATAACTGCGACAAGATTACCTCGCTCACCATCCCGTCCACCGTGCGCGAAATCGGCGAGGAGTTCCTCGGATACAATACACGCCTTGAACGCATCACAGTCGAGGCCGGCAGCCAGTACTACAAAGACATCAACGGTATCCTCTACACCGCCGATGGCACCACATTGCTTAAATGTCCCGACCACTACTTCGACCCCGTGGCCATGCCGGACGGCGTGCGCACCATTGCCGACCATGCCTTCCAAAACAGCAATATCACCTCCGTCGTCCTGCCCAACACGCTTACCGAAATCGGCTATTTTGCATTCGGATACTGCAAGCATCTGACCAAGGTTACTATCCCGGCATCCGTCACCACACTCGAACGTACCGTCTTTGGGGGCTGCCACTACCTTAAATATGCTAAGATAGAGTCCGAAGTTGTCGGAGAGTATATGTTCTACGATTGCAAATCCTTACAAGACATAATACTTAGTCCCAAAGTGAACAAGGTGGGCAAAGAGGCATTTTCATTACACAGTAATTACTCAACGACAATATATGCGCTGAATGCCACCCCGCCGCAATGCGAAGGCGGACTGTCAGACAATGCAAACAACATAGCCAAATTCACACTCAAAGTACCCTACGAAAGTAAGGACGCATACACCAATGATGCCGCATGGGGCAAAGTACCCACCATCGAAAACACCCTCGGCTCAGACGATAGCGGACTGATATACGACACTAAATTCTATGGTGGGAGTCGCTGTGGTGCAGTTTATGCTGACCCTCAAAAGGTTGGAGGCGACTTTATCATCCCCGAACAAGTCACGATTGGCGGGAGAAAATATAAAGTTGATGCTACCTTCGATAATATTTTCGACAATAATCCTAAACTAACATCATTAACTATACCCAGCTCAATTCAGGTAAGCATCAGAGCTCTCGCTCCCGGCAGCGTAAATATAAGTCATTATACATCAAACTCAAAGTATTACGGAGTTTCAGACGGAATACTTAGAACCGGTGGTTGGCGTTATTATGTAGCGTGCATACCCGGAAAAACCGGTGACGTTTCTGTAAACGGTGACGTTGCCTATGCTTACGCATTCTATAACTGCGACAAGATTACCTCACTGACATTTGAAAAGCCCATATCGCTCGGTAGCCACGCTTTTGATGGTTGCAGCAAAATAGAGCAAATCGAAATAACGGAAGAAAACAGATTTGCTGTAACCTATGCAGATTTTGCTTTTGCCAACTGCACAGGACTAAAAAAGGCCACAATCAAGACGGATAAGCTATTCATGGGCGAGTTTATCAACTGCAAATCGTTGGAAGAAGTAACCATCGAACCCTACAATACCGAATATTCAGGAACATTATACAAGCACATATTCTACGGCTGTCCCAACCTCAAGAGCATGACCTGCCGCACTGCAAAGCCATACAACTTCACCCTCGACAGCGCAGAAGATTATGACTATAACATCCTCGAAAGCTACCGCTATCAGGAAGTAACGCTCTACGTACCCACCGGCTCGGCGCAGGCATACAAGGAACATAGCCTGTGGGGCAAGTTCGGCAAAATAGTTGAAAAGGATATGGGCGGCGTGGACGATGTCATTGCCAATGATGACAACGCCGTCAGCGTATCCGTATCGGCCGGCACCATCCGTATCAGCGGAGCCGAGGCAGACGCTGCAGTGGCCGTCTACGACCTCGCCGGACGTATAGCCTACTCCGGAACAAGCAATGAAATCACCATCGGCAACCACGGCATATACATCGTGGCCGTAGCCGATAAGACCTTCAAAGTCGCCCTATAAACCGGAACGACTTACCATACAGACAGCGGGCTGCGCC
>CAKTOT010000070.1 GCA_934590135.1 uncultured Muribaculaceae bacterium | reverse complement strand
CATTATTATATATCCTACACGATAATGCCTTTCGACGACATCATCATCACGTGCGACACCGTCATAGCTGATGCGATGGTGGTATACGTCTGTCACTACCATTAGAATATACTGTGGACATATATCCGGTATACGAGATACATTCGGACAATCACAAAAATAATTATAAACCAATCAAACACACTGCTTATGCGAAAAATTACATTATTGCTGGCCATACTGGTGAGCATTTGCGGTTTTGCAGCGGAGGTTGAGCCTGATGCCGTCAGGGTTACGCCGACCAATGGCGACCCTGTGGTGTTCCTGTTCACATCCAACCCGGAAGTGACCTATAGTGCCACCGGTGCGACAATCGCGACCAAAGGCCAAGATCCCGTAACTTTCGATTTCGACGACATTCAGTTTATCGACTTCGTGAAATACGGTGCCGTAGAAGACGTTGAGACATCGGCCGTGACCTTGCGTGTGACGCAAGATGCGCTGCTTATCGCCAACGCCGAGGACGGCAGCGTGCTTGCAATCTACTCGCTTGACGGACGTTGTGTGCTCAACACCACAATACCCGAGACATTCAGTGTCAGTCGCTCCGAACTCAATAAGGGCGTCTACATCGTCACAATCAACAAAACAGCATTCAAAATCATACTATAACGCGCTATGAACAAGATACTTTACGCACTGCTTGCCACCGCTGTCGGCATCGGCACTGCCGCTGCCCAGCAGAAGGTGATGAAAATAGAATACAAAGACGGAACCGAGGAACTGCGAAACGTGTCCGAGGTATCCAAAATCTCCTTTATCAACGAGGGCCAAATTGATCCGGAGACAAAGATGGTAGACCTCGGCCTGTCCGTAAAATGGGCTTCATACAATGTAGGTGCCACCAATCCTTGGGAAGAAGGCAACTTCTACGCCTACGGCGAAGTCGAGCCCAAGAGTGAATACACCCTTGAGAACTATAAATGGTACTACGACTGGGAAGGTGAAGACCACGACCAGTGGGAAGAATACCTCAAGCTGGGTGCTACCATCACCGGCACGAACTATGACGTCGCTCATGTCAAGTGGGGCGACCAGTGGCGTATGCCTACACGTGACGAGTGGCGCGAACTCATCAACAACTGCGATTTCACTTGGACCGGTATGAACGGCGTGACCGGCGCCATGGTCACCTCCCGTATCAACGGCAACAGCATCTTCCTGCCCGCTGCCGGCAATATGGTAGGCTCCGAGCACACCCACGACCAGCTCGGATGCTTCTACTGGACCTCCACCGAATACGAGCAGAGCGACATCTCACAGGAATGTCGCAACTACCGCGCCAACATCGATGCCTCGAACCGCTCGGCCGAAGGTTATGACTATCCCGATGTAGGCTTCTCGATACGTCCCGTATACGGACCCGTGCCTGCCGAGACTCTGCCCGCATATACCGCACCCTCCGAGCCGGTAGACCTCGGCTTGTCCGTAAAATGGGCACCGTTCAACATCGGCGCTAAAGACGCATCCGGAACCGGTGACTTCATCTGCTGGGGCGAAATCACCGAGAAGCAATACAGCCATGTATACAACTACAAATGGTACGATCCTCTGACCGATCAATACGTCGAAATCGGTGACCAGATTTCAGACACCCAATACGATACGGCTAAGACACTTTGGGGCAACGGTTGGCGTCTGCCCACCGAGGCCGAAGTCAAAGAACTTGTCGAAAAATGCACGTGGACTGCCGAAAACTACGGATACACCGTCACCGGTCCCAACGGCAACAGCATCTTCCTGCCCGCCTGTGGTATGCAGGGCTATAAAGGCGCTCCGCGCGGCTCTTATCAGACAGGTTATTATATGACCGGCAACGCCAACGTGAACACAGACAAATCCGGCAACAAGATGACAAGCACTGCCGTGACATTGCGCTTTTCGCGCGGCGCAGGCAATAAACTCAATGCGCCCCAAGTCACCTTCAGCTCCAAGGCCGGCGGCATCCAAGTACGTCCCGTTCACGACTAAAAACGCCTGATGAGACCAAACAATCTATTGCGGGATTGACCGGTCCTGCTTAACTATAGCGGGGACTGCACCGGAAATGCGTTCCCGCTTTTTTTTAGAACAGAAAAAAACAGACAAAATGAAAAGCCTATATATAACAGTGCTTTCGGCCGCTATGGCTCTGTCATTCAGCGCCTCGGCGCAAAGCACCGATGCAGTGCTCGACCTGACGGATCGTACGACCTTTGACAAGTGCACGCAGACCAGCGAGAGGTACGAACGCGAAGATTACAGTGCGTGGTCTTTCAACAACTACGGGAAGTACCCGTATATGTACAATTACGATATAAATGAGCCTTATTATTCGGACTATCTTGTTACGCCGGAAGTGACGCTGAAGGCCTATACGCTCTATCGCATCGAGGTGTCGCCGGCAGCTTATAATTCGGGAAAAACAACGTCTCTGACAATCGGTTTGGGACAAGGTAATGACCTGACCAAGTATAAGGTTCTTGCCAAGTATGACAACTTGGCTTATGCCAACAAAAGCACGGTCGCTCAAAAGACGGTAGAATTCAACGTTGATGCCGACGGACAATACAAGCTGTATTTCCTCGGCGAGACCAACGGAATGTACCTTTATGATACCAAGGTCATCGAAGTCGGCTCCTCAAATGTTCCTTTGGCTGCCGAAGGCCTGACGTTGATGCCCGCAGCCGACGGCTCGGCCTCGGTGACGGTATCATTCACTTTGCCCTCGACCACCATAAGCGGGCAGCCGCTTGACGGCACACTCAAGTACAGCATCTTCCGCGGCGACGGTGAGACAGCCCTCAAAACCGGCCGCGGTGGTGCCGGCGAATACGTCTCGTATACAGACAACGACTGTGGCGAAGGCGCAGTTTCCTACTCGGTGGTAGTCGAGAATGACGGCAATGTCAGCGATCGCGTCACCGCATCGACATACGTAGGCAAAGAGACTCCTGCAGCCGTCACCGATCTTAATGTGACCGGCAGCGATGGCTCGTACACGCTCACTTGGAAGGCTCCGTCTGTCGGCATCCATGGTGCGTATATCGACCCGGAATCGCTCACTTATCGTGTTACGCGTATCGTAGACGGTGTGTCTACCGTCTTGAGCGAAGCCATCTCCGCCACGACATTTACCGACAATTATTCCTCCGATAATTTGCAGTCCTTGCAGTATTCCGTTGCGGCAGTGCTCAACGGAATGACCTCCGAGGAGGCACAGACCAAGGCTTTGGCCGTAGGTTCGTTGACACTCCCGTTTGCCGACTCCTTTGCCGGCGCATCCTTCGGCAAGATTTGGACGGCAGAGATTGTCTCCGGATCGATTAATTGGACAGCGGTAGCTAAGACCGATTCGCAACGGCCTCTCATCTCCGAGTCTGTAGACCAAGATGGCGGCTTTGCTTTCTACAACTCTTGGAACGCCACACGCGGAAGCTCGGCACGCCTTGCCTCCGCTCCCATCAAAAATGTGGCCGGCAGTAGCCCCATCATCGAATTCTACGCTTATCGTACCAACGGCAATGATCAGGTGAAGATTCAGGTATCGTGTGACAATGGCGCTTGGACGGACGTCCCCGACGCGCTGATCACGTTGAAATCTTCCACTCAGGATTGGGAGAAATTCGAATTTCCTATCGCCTCGGTTATCACCGAGGGTTGCAAAACCTTCCGTGTGGCTTTTGTGGCGCTGAGCGCTTACGGCCAGAATACCATCATCGATAAGGTGCGCGTATTTGTCCCGGCCGACAAAGACCTCGAAGTCTCGTCCGTAGTTGCCCCCGAATCGGTATACTCGGGCAACGATATCAATCTCTCGTTCACCGTGTCCAATAATAGTGCCAAGGATGTCAGTGCCGCCGATTACTCCCTCGAATTGGTGACCGACTATCCCATAGCCATACCCATGCCCGCCAATGTAGACCTTCCGGCATTCGGATCGTCCGTCATAGAGCTGAAGATGCCTGTTACGGCTATCGAAGCTAAGGCTGCCGATGCTTATTCGTTTGCGTTGAAAGTCGTATATGACGGCGACGAAAAGCCCGAGAATAATATTTCCGCCAACTCCGTGGTGGCCGTAGCTTTCGTAGAAGAGGCCGCACCGACCAACGCTGATGCCAAGCAACTTGCCGACGGGTCGATAGAAGTCACTTGGGATGCTGTCGGAGACGGACACACTCCGTTCAGTGTAGGCACTTCGTTTGAGGGACAAGAAGAAGGATTTACCGGTCCGTTTGACGGCTTCACCGTCCTGGACCTTGACCAGGCCGCCGGCGAAAACTATTATATGGCTTCCGGCAGCGCCTTCTCGGTTATCAAAAAACCGTCTGTACCTAAAGGCCGCGACGGAGACAATGTCATCGGTCTGACATTGGGTGCAAATAAGCAGCAGGATGACTGGCTGATTTCGCCTGTACTGGACTGCAAACCAGGCGCGACAATGGATCTCAACTTCCTTATTGCCACAAAGAAATTCACGACATCGTCATACTACTACACCATAGAGATACTTTATTCTACCGAGGCTGATTATGACGCCGCCAATCCTTCGGCCGCTTTCACAAACAAGGTGCAAAAGCTGCAATCAAGCCTCACGTACGGACAGTTTATCAATTCCGAGACGTTTGTTCCCATCAGCATTACCGGCATACCGTCCGATGCCAAGCGCGTGGCCATACATTTCATTTCCAAGATTTCGTATACCAGCGCAATGTGGATTGACAATGTCAATATCGCCGAGACTGAGAACAGCCACTTGCTGGGTTACAATGTCTATGAAAACGGCATCGGCCGCGTCAATGCTGCCGCGGTGGATACAGAGACAACGTCCTTCATTATCCCGGGGACGAGCATCATAAATCACCGTTACTTTGTCACCGCCGTATACAGCACCGGCGAGTCTCAGCCCACCGATTTGACCCCGTATTACTCGGCAGTCAACGATATTGCCGTCGGTGGTGAGGCCCCGGCAGTCAATGTAACTTCGGACGGTCTGACCATCTACGGCGCAGACAATGCCGTGGTCTATGACCTCCAAGGCCGTATAGCCGCGTATGCTCCCCAAGGCGTAGCCGTACGCCTCGCCCCCGGTATGTATATCGTAAAGGCCGGTTCGGACACCCTAAAGGTTGTGGTTGGCAAGTAATAGCCCTCTGCACCTAATCACCATAGAGGTCTGTGCCCACTAAAGCGGCACGGACCTCTATTTTTTTTGTATCTGTCGGCGATTACGTATTGTTCGGGATGACAATTTCTTTGGGTGTCGTACCGCATAAGAAATGGGCGCGAATCACTTCGCGCCCTAAGTCTTTGGCGGCCGGCGCTAAAAGAGCGCGGCCATACCGTGGTGTGTGTTTTTCTTTGATTACGTAATTATCCTCTATATACAAAATCTTTGTCAATGTAGGCGGCGTTGTAGCTCCGTCCGGGCCGGCTGTCGGTGCAACCGTGTCAGCCCTTGTTTGACATTGCAAAATTACTTCCGTTGCCGAAGTTCGGCAATACCTAAATTTGAGTATTTTGAGCCGCTGAATAGTCGTTATCTCAATAAAGATACGTATCTTTGCGGCGGATAAGAATAATCATTAAAACCATAAATAACGATGAAACATCTTCACAACCTACTGACACTCGTTGCATTGGCGTGCCTGACATTCGGCATGACGGCATGTAACGATGACAATGACGATCCTGATGGTATCGACTTGGTATACAACTTCGGGCTATTGGATTCGTCTTACAACTCTGACGGCTACTGGTCGGATGTACTCAATCCCGAGCAGGGCGACATTGAGTACACCGGAGTAAGGGCATCGCACAATGTTTCCGGATACGAGTATGGCGGCACCACCACCTACTCCTGGACCGGCTTCTGTCCTTCCAAGGTTTCGGACGTAAAGGACTACACGGCCGAGGGTACTTGGGTAGACCATCAGTATGCATCCATTGTCGGCAAGGGCTATACCACTCCCAACTACCTCGTGGGCTACTGGAATACATCCGAAAAGCTCGACAAGGATATTGCCAATCCCAGTTGCTATATCAAGTTCAAAAGCGAAGTCAATCTTCTCAGTGCGCATGTGACCAATACCACTTGGGGGTACTACGCAATGAAGAACGGTAGCGCGTACAGCAAGGCTTTCGGAACGGATGACTACTGCTATGTCATTATCTACGGACGCCTCCGCGGCGTGTGCGTCGGCACGGTAAAAGTTCCCCTTGCATTAAACGGCACATTCTGCAACACTTGGGTCGCAGTCAATCTCTCCGGATTGGGAACTGTGGACGAACTCGTATTCCAGATGGAATCCAGTGACAATTCCACATATAACGGAGTTTCGTATATGAACAACCCGGCTTACTTCTGCATCACCGACTTGTATACACACTTCTACAATTCCCCGATAGGACAATAGTTTAGTCAATAAGACTTCAAATAATAAAGGCGGCCGGGCATTTCGGCCGCCTTTTTTTGGTGTAATCTATGGCGTCTATACCGAAAAAATAATGTAAATTTGCATCTGTCAAAAGGCGCTTCCACGCCGGTAGTGCCATTATGTAAATACTAAAGATGTTTCTTACCGATCACCATATCCTAAACCGGATCTTCTTGCGGCGTCTGCTGTCGCCGATAATAATTATAATGATTGTCATAATGACGTCGTGTGTCGGCGGCTCGGACACAGAGAGCGATCTCGTGCTCGCCGAAAGTGCGATGCACGAGGGCCGCTATGACGAGGCCGCGGAGATATGCCGCGACATACTTCAAAAACCGGACAGCGCGACCATCACCATCAAACAGATGTGCCGCATTGCAGTCGTGTATGCCACGGCGGCGGACAATGATTGCGACAACGAATTGAATATGGCACGCGCCGCCGACTGCTTCAGACGCGCCGCTGCCGTCAATGTCGATTCGGTATCCGCGTTTCTCAACAGTCTCAGCGTCGAAGAGCAAAGTATCGCCAATATGGCGCATCGCCTGGCTATGGGGACACACTCGGACCTGCGTAATTATGAAGATTACGTGCCCGACAGCATAAACTTACACGCCCATGAGTGACGATTGGAAAGATGCATTGGCGGCGCTTTGCGGTGTTGTGCCGGCCGGGGAAGATGATTCCGCACCGTCGGCGCAAGCCGGCGTTGAGGCGGTGGACAACGCTGTGACGAAGGCCGAAAAAGCCCGACCCCGTGTCCTCGAGATTGTGTACGAGCGCAAGGGGCGTGGCGGGCATCCGGCCACCATTGTGGTGTGTCCGCAGGATTTGAACGCCGAAGACGTGAAGGCCTTGGCCGGAACGCTACGTCGCCGTCTCGGAGTGGGTGGCAGCGCTCGCGGAGGCGAGATATTGTTGCAGGGCGACCGACGGGATGCCCTGCGTAGCATACTGCCCGATCTCGGGTTCAAGGTCAAAGGGTGATAATCCCGTATTTACGGGCACCGAACTTTCCCTCGAAACTTGTTTACTCTGACGGCATTAACCTCCGCTCTTCATAAATGCGATTTTCATAAATCATTGAATCACCATATTCAAATCCGTATAATTCCATGTCTCACCTGACCATATACAAAGCATCCGCCGGCTCGGGCAAGACGTATACGCTTACGTTGCAGTATATTACGTTGCTTTTGGGCGTCAAAGATGCTGACGGTGTATACTATCTCAACCATAAAGAATGCCTGCCGCAGGGCGAGGGAGTGCAGCATCACCGCCATCGTCATATCTTGGCGGTAACCTTCACCAATAAGGCCACGGAAGAGATGAAGCAGCGCATAATCAAGGAGTTGCAAGACCTGGCCAAAGAGCCCGCGCCCGGAAAAAAAGATGCCGCTTATGCGGCGGCATTGATGGAATTATTTGGTTGTACGCGCCGGCAACTGGCCGAAGCGGCCAACGATGCCATGCGGGAGATTATATTCGATTACAGCCGATTTCATGTAAGTACCATTGATGCATTTTTTCAGAATGTGTTGCGTTCTATGGCCTTTGAGTTTGAAAGACAGGGCGACTACGATATTACTATGGATTCGGATGCCGTCATCAATTTTGCCATAGACGAGCTGCTCGAAGAATTCAACGCCGCTGATGAGCGTCAGCGCAAAACCGAATTGGGCCCGTTGAACGAGTGGATACGTCGAAAGATGGGAGAGGCGGTGAGCAAAGGCGAGGATTTCAATGTCTTCCAAGCCAAAGGCTCGGTACGTCGAGGCATCGTCGAATTTGTTCACAGCTTTTTTGATGAAGGTTTTGCCGAGTACGGCAAAGCTATGAGCGGATGGCTGAATCGTGACGGTGCCATACAAGCGTTCAGGCAGGCCGTGGAAGATAAAATCAAGAGTCTAAAGGCCGAACTGGCCGCGCTGATGGAGGCGGCACGCGACGCCGTGGCCGGACGCAAACTCAAGGCTTTCGCTTCCAAGATTTTGGAAAATAATCCTACGCCTAATCCTAAGACCAAGTTCTATGAAGCGGCGGTAAAAGCGTCTTTCGAGAAAGAGCCTTTCGGCACGGATGATATATTCAGCAAAAACACACCCACTCCGGCCGAGGCGCAGACAATATTGGCCGCGCTCAATTCGTATGCTCGGTATTTGGCTGATATAAAATCTCTTGAGGCGGTGAATAAGTACGTCGGAATGTATGGTTTGCAGAAACTGGTACTGGACCGAGTCGAGCAGTGGCGTCGGGACAATAACATTCTACTGCTGAGCGATGCCGCCGACCTTATAAGCAAATTTGTGACGCAGGACGACGTGCCATTTATGTACGAGCGCATGGGAGTCAATCTGAGACACTTCCTGATAGATGAATTTCAGGATACGTCGCGCTTGCAATGGAAAAACTTCCGCCCGCTATTGAGCAACAGCCTTGCTTCGGGTTTTGACAACCTGATTATCGGCGACGAAAAACAGTCGATATATCGTTTCCGTAATTCGGACTCGTCGCTGTTGCAGCACGAAGTTGCGGACGAATTCCCCGATGACTACCAACTGAAAGGCGTCAATCCGGGCGAAAACACCAACCACCGCAGTGCCGTCGAAATCGTGCGCTTCAACAATACGCTGTTCCATTATATAGTCGAGCACATGAAATTGTCGGATGGAGAGCATTTTGACAGTTTCGATAATGTCATACAGGACATCCCGGAGCGTCATCGCGACCTGCACGGCGTGGTGCGCATCCATATTCCGCCCCAAAAAGACAAGGACGCCGAAAAAAATGCGGATGCCGACACTGAAGCCGAGACGGCAAATGCCGCCGAGGAGGAGTCCGTAGAGGCCGCAATGATAAAAAGCATACGCCGCCAGCACGATGAATGTGGATACCGCTGGGGCGATATTGCCGTGCTCACCGATACCAATCGACAGGCTTCGGGGTGCGTCACCGCGCTTATCAATGCGGGTATCCCGGTGATGTCCGCCGATGCCCTTGAGATAGACCGCGCCCGAAGTGTCGCTTTGGTTATCGGCATTATCCGCTTGATCGCCAACCTCTGGAATATCACAAATGAGGCAATGGCCAAGGGGCAAAAAGCGCGACGTGTACGCGCTTCGATGATGTTATGCCGCTTCGAATTGGCCCTGTACCGCGAGGGAACGAACGACGGCGCGGGTGCGGACGCGGACACGATTGTGAAAACCATCGAAGATGTTGTGGATGACCTGGCCAATGACCGCCTGGGAGACGATTTCCGCAAGCAGTTGGAACACATCGTGTCGTTGCATCCGTCGACGCTGATGTCCTTGGCGGATATGATTGTTGCGACGTTTGTGCCAAAGTCTATGGCGCAGCGCGAGATGGTCTACCTGAGCGCTCTGTCGGACACGCTGATGGACTACTCCAACTTGTACGGCAATGATATATACGAGTTCCTGAATTGGTGGGATCGTCAGACCAAACATCCCACCGTCAAGGCATCGGGTGATACGGACGCCGTCAACGTCGTCACCATACACTCGGCCAAAGGCCTGCAATATCCGTGTGTACATCTGCCATATATGGACTTCAAACTCGTCGATGGAAAAAAAGTCGAAAGCGAATGGGTCGTATCCAATCCCCTCAAAAAACTGCTCCCGGACGATGTCCTGCCGCCGGCGGTGTTTATACGCTACGACAGCGGTATGGAAAGCTACAATACGAGCTTCAGGGACGCCTATTTGGCCAACTGCCGCGCCAAAGCCGTAGACAGCATCAACAAAGCCTATGTAGCACTCACGCGTCCCGAGCGCGAGTTGGATATATATGTCAGCTCCGAATCATCGCAAGCGCTGACGCGCGACGAGGACACGGGCACAGTCACGGCTGCCGATTTGGCACCCAACAATCCTTTTGATGTCACCTTGGTCAGCGCCGTTGCCGCCGTTAAAAGTGGTACGCCCATGCCCGCAGGCTACGAAGATCGCGACCCGGCGGTTACCGAAGCCCTGGCCGAGCATTTTGACAGTAATACGGAGTATGTCTACGGCGCCGACACGCACCCCGACTACGGTAAGAATGTGGAAGATGACACGGCCGAGGATCTGGATTACGGCACATACATACGCGATGATACGGCTATAGTCACACGTGTGGACGCAATCACGCGCATAGACGATGGCGAGGAGGGTTTCGATGACGAGGATGACGAACCTGCGCCGCCCGAAGCGCATGTCCTGGTGGACGGAATTTACGAAAGCGAAGAAGTGCGTCAAGCAGCCATACGCGGCAAGGTGTTGCACGAGGTGCTCAGCGGCATACGTCGCCCCGAGGATGTAGACGATGACGAGGTGATGACGCCACTGTGCCGATGTGCAGCTGCGCATTATCTGCGCCATACGCACGATTACAAGATTTTTCTGGATGATCTGCGAGCCCTATTCGGTGACGACGGCACCAATGACGCCGGACTGCGCCGCTGGTTTGTAGAAACGGACGACAGTATGGACGAGCAGCCTATATTCGTGCCGCCCTTACACCCCGAAGACGATGACGACATCGGCCGACTGCTGCGACCCGACCGTGTGGTGATACACGAAGGCGTCATGGAAGTCGTCGACTTCAAATTCACCACCCGAGAGTACCCCGCTCACCATCGCCAAGTCGGCGAATACTGCCGCATCCTCCATCAGATATACCCCGAATATCCCATCAAAGGATACCTCTGGTACCTAGACCGCCACACCGTAGTCCCCGTCAAGCTTGACTGAACAGCTGTCAGGCTCGGTGAGTGAGGTAAGATTAATGATGGGGTATGAAAGTCATAGGAGTGATGAGAGCTATGAGAATTATGGAAGTGGCTGGATTTTGAGGGTTATGTGGGCTGATGAGATTTACGAGAATTATGGGGGTGAAGCGACGGAATTTATGCGAGCTATGCCGTTGCTTCCATGATTCTTATTGCTGCCATTATTCCCACAGCATCCATTATGGAAGCGTCCGGGCACAAAAAAAACGCGTGTTGACGCGTTCGGATTTTGTGCGCGGCACAATTCCTGTGCCTTGCTGTCCGAGGACGCCCGGATGGCGCCGCTCGGGGTTGCTTTTCGTGGATTTGTACGTGTGTTAATTAGTAAAAACTATATCTATATATTACCCTATGAGAAACCATGTATTAGATTTTTCTGATGCAAAGGTAGACAAATGCCGTGAATGCATCCAAATTTTCCGCGTTAAATATTTTTAATTGGGCTTATCGGTGTCATTTTGTCTGCAAAACGACCATTTTGACGCCTCCTCGACCTCGGTGGGCGTATATTCCGAAGCAAGAGTGAAACCTCGCATAATCTTTTCGTGGGCCAGACCATACATCACGACCATTCATAATGTTGGAAGTCGGTTTGGATAGGGTGGGTGGATACAAATAATAAGTATGGGCAAAAAAAAAGAAAGAAGCCGTTTGGCCATTCGGCCTTGGGGCTTCCTTCTTTCTTGTGAGTAGTCTTACCAGGATTCGAACCTAGACAGACAGAACCAAAAACTGTAGTGCTACCATTACACCATAAGACTATCGTGATGCCCAAGCGCGGCGCTCCGCGCCTTAAGCGCTGCAAAGTTACGCATAATTCCCCGTTCCCACAAAATTTTTTTGCGAAAAATCCTTTTTTGTAGAGTGGAAAGATTCAGATAAGAAGTGCAACGGCAAAAAGCCTCACTCCTCCTCGGGGGAAGGCCGCGCGCCGAGGGGGCCG
>CAKTOT010000069.1 GCA_934590135.1 uncultured Muribaculaceae bacterium | reverse complement strand
GTACAGCACGCCCGGAAACTCGACAATAGCCGCCGTGCCGGCCGTGGACAGCCATGCAAGCATGTGCATGGTGAAGGCCAAGTCGCTCTTGCTCTTGGGGGCGAGGACGCCTGCCGGGGCAAAGCGCGGGTCATTGATCAGAGTGGGATTGTCCGAGCCTATCCATTTGGTGGAGTACGGAGGATTGGACACGATGGCATCAAAAGGCTCATCGTTCCAGTGATAGGGTTCGAGCAGCGTATCGCCGTTGCGTATATCGAAGTCAGAGTAATTGATGTCGTGCAGAAACATATTGATACGGCACAGGTTGTAGGTGGTGATATTCTTCTCCTGGCCGAAGAAGCCCTTCTTGACATTGTTCTTGCCAAGTATCTTGGCGAATTTCAGCAGCAGCGACCCCGAGCCGCACGCCGGGTCGTAGACCTTATTGACATACTCGCGGCCGTGGGTGACTATACGCGCCAGCAGCTCCGAGACCTCCTGCGGGGTGAAGAACTCGCCGCCGCTCTTTCCGGCGTTGGAGGCATACATTGTCATCAGGTACTCGTAGGCATCGCCGAAGATGTCTATCTGATTTTCGTTGTACTCGCCCTTGAGGTCGATATTGCCGATATTGTTCAGGATCTTGGCCAATTGCTCGTTGCGTTTGTCCACGGTGCCGCCCAATTTATTGGAATTGACGTCGATGTCCGCAAAAAGCCCTTTGAGGTCATCCTCGCTCTCCGTGCCTATGGCCGAGGCTTCTATGGCCTTGAAGGCATTGTCGAGGGTGACATTGAGGTTGGGGTCGTCCTTGGCGTGCTTGCGCACATTGCAGAACAACTGCGAGGGCAGTATGAAAAAGCCTTTCTCGTGCACCAGCTGCGCACGTGCCGCCTCGGCATCCGCATCCGCGAAATCGGCATAGTCAAAATCCGGGACGCCGGCTTCGGCCTGCAGACGATTGACGTAATTAGCAATGTTTTCCGAGATAAAACGGTAAAAAAGTATTCCGAGGACATAACTCTTGAAATCCCAGCCATCGACCGAATTGCGCAGGTCTTCGGCCGTAGCCCAGATGGCCTTGAAGAGTTCTTGCTTTTGCTGTATGCTTGTAGCCATGTGATTAGTTGTTGTCTATTGTTTCTTATAGGGGGACGGGCGCCCGGGATGGGTGGCGCGACGCGTGATTTCGTTTGAATTTACAAAGATACAAAGAATTTTCTTAGGGTCAACGCATTGCCGTTCCGAAAAATATGCGTACCTTTGCAGTCGGTTTGGTCCGAAGGCAAGACGCCCGCACGGCCAAAGCGAAATAAACAACACTAAACACATACCCCAACTAACATTAAACATGCAGTACGAAACCGTTTTCATTTTAACTCCCGTTTTGTCTGACGACCAGATGAAGGAAGCGGTAGCAAAGTTCAGCAAGGTGCTCACCGACGCCGGTGCCACACTTGTGAACACCGAAGAATGGGGCCTGCGCAAGCTGGCTTATCCTATCGCCAAGAAGTCCACGGGCTACTACACCCTGATTGAGTTTGACGCTCCCACCACCACCGTCAAGAAGCTCGAAACAGCTTTCCGCCGTGACGAACGCGTCATCCGCTTCCTCACTTTCCGCCAGGACAAATACGCCGCCGAGTACGCTGCCAAGCGTCGCAGCCTCCGTGGCAAAAAGAACACCGAAACCACAAACGCCGAAGCACCCAAGGAGGACTAAACAATGGCACAGACACAATCCGAAATCCGCTACCTGACCCCTATGTCGGTAGACGTTAAGAAGAAAAAATACTGCCGCTTCAAACGTGCAGGCATCAAGTACATCGACTACAAGGATCCCGAATTCCTCAAGAAATTCCTCAACGAGCAAGGCAAGATCCTGCCCCGTCGCATCACCGGCACTTCGCTGAAATTCCAGCGTCGCGTGGCTCAGGCCGTTAAGCGTGCTCGTCACCTGGCTCTGCTGCCCTACGTAACCGACCTTATGAAATAACAACCCCCGTTCAAGGACCATATAAGATATGAAACTTATTCTGAAAGAAGACGTTGCAGGCCTTGGATACAAGGACGACGTTGTTGAAGTAAAGAACGGCTACGGCCGCAACTATCTGATTCCCACCGGACGCGGTGTCATCGCCACACCCTCCGCACTGAAAGTTCTCGCCGAGAACCTGCGTCAACGCGCACACAAGCTGGCTCAGCTCAAAGCCGATGCCGAAGCTCTCGCCGAAGCTCTCAAGGATGTCAAACTGTCCATCGCTACCAAAGTCAGCGAAACAGGCACTATCTTCGGCTCGGTCAACGCAGCTCAGATTGCCGAGGCTCTCAAAGAAGCCGGACACGAAATCGACCGCAAACTTATCTCGCTCAAGCAACCCGTTAAGGAAGTGGGCAACTACACCGCCACTGTGAATATCTACAAAGAAGTCAGCGTAGAAATTCCCTTCGAGGTTGTTGCCGAATAATCTTTTCGGACACACCACAATATCAAAAGGGCCGATCCCGCCACGGGGTCGGCCCTTTTGATGCTTTTAAGGACAGGAATTGTAGGGGCGCAATACATTATTGACACCCCATACACGGCATACGATTACGCACAAATCGTCATTACAACATCGCATACGCCCATAGTCCTCAGACAAACCGCTTCAGAAGACAGCGACAATGGCTAAGGCCACAATGACAGCCATACCGACGCCCACGACAAGGCGCTGAGGTGTCAGCTCGTGCCACCGCTCCGGGACCTTCGACACCTGCAAGGTGCGTGTATAATGCCGCACGGTGAGTACACACAACAGCGCCGCCGAAGTGCCGACAATCGCGCCCGCCAGTAGGTCGCCGGGATAGTGAACGCCCAGATATATACGGCTGTAGCACGTCACCACAGCCCACGCATACACAAAAGCGACCACGCCGCGCCGCCGCAGCAGTACCGCCACCGCCGCCGCGAGCGCAAAGGTATTGGCCGCATGGCATGACGGGAAGCCGTATTGTCCGCCACGGTATCCATTGACGACATGCACCATAGCGCTCAGGGGATTATCCAAATTGGCGGGACGCAGGCGCTCGGCCAAAGGGCGAAGCAAAGTTGCACACGTCTGGTCGGCAATGGTCACCGCAAGTCCTACTGCCAAAGACAGCAGCAACCCGCGCCGCCATCCGTAGCGCCACAGCACGGCGGCAAAAATGGCTGCATACATCGGCACCCATACCCAGCGACCGGAGAACAGCATCATAAATGTGTCCATATACGCCGAGTGCATATCATTAAGCGCCAGCATAATCGCTTGGTCAACCTCTATCAAGTAGTCTATCATAGCGTCATCGTTTGGATAGGTCGGTATATATACTCTGCACCAACGCTTTGGCTGCACGCACATCCGCACTGTCACCCTCCAATGTCGCTCCGGTGTCCGTGCTTACGGCCGAGAGACCGCGTTCGGTCACCAACCCAAACCACGACGGCTCGGAGACATAGCCGAAACCGGCTGTATGCACATCCAGCAAGTCGCGTCCGAAAGGAAGGTCTGCCCGTATGCCCATAAGATTGAGAATGGTGGGGGCGATGCCGCTTTGGCTGCCTATTTTGTCAACAATCACCGGCGTCCCGACCAATGCTCCGCCAGTCATTACCAGCGGAATATGATGACGGCGCTCGCGATCCTCCAGCCCCTGCGGCCACGCGCCCCAGTGATCGGGGACTATCACCACCAAGGCACGCTCCCATGCGGCAGAGGCACGCAATCCGCGTACAAAACGTCCGAGGCAGTCGTCGGCATACGAGAAGGCATTCAGACGCTTGTCCTGCGCGAAGCGCCCATAGGGGACTTCGAAAGGCTCGTGGCTGCTCGATGTCTGTATCACCGTCAGCGTCGGCGCATTGTCGGTACGGTTCGAAATATCGCTCAACGCCCGGTCGAAGACAGGACCATCGTGTACGCCCCATTTGCTCAGACGCTCGCCCACCGGAAAATCGGTGTCGCCCACCGGTCGGGCATAGCCCGTGGCGTGCAGATATGCCCTGAGATTGGTAAAATCCAAATCGCCTCCATAGTAATATGCAGTGCGGTATCCGTTGGCAGCCAAGACGGTAGACAGCGTAGGCATCTTGTCAAACTTGTTGATATACCTCAACAACGATGTCGAGGGCTGGGCCGGATAGCCGCCCAAGATGGTGGTAAGGGCGCGATCGGTACGGAAGCTCTCGGCATAGAAGCGCGTCCACAACGCGCCCGTACGTGCGATACTGTCCAGACTGACGGCCACGTCCCGCCCGCCGAGGCTCGGCATCAGCTCAGCCGAAAAACTTTCGAGGACAATGATATACACATCAGGACGTGATACCTTGAGCGACAGCCCGTAGGCCGGCGCGACACTGTCGGCAGACACCGCCGGGCGATGATACAGCGCATCGGCTTCGGCCGCAGCCACATTCGCATCCATATATCGGAATTGGTGGGCGAGGTCATCGGTATGGCTGAGCGAGTACACGAAACTGAACAGCGGGTTAACCGCCGCATGGTTCAGCCGCATATCTTGACTGAAAAAAGCGCGGCCCGGCGACATCGTGGACACGGTGACGCCGCCGCGTATGGGTATAATCATGATGCCGCACACCGCCAGCCACACCACCGTCATCCGGATACGGCGGCGCAAGGTGGTGCAAGGCTGTGCCGGCAGCCCGAAACGGCGCACTACAATGCGCATCCAAAGTCCTATAGCCAAGGCCAATACAGCCATCAGCGCCACCACGCCCGCCTCGGCATACCACGGCAGACTGGCCATGGCCGAAGACGGGGAAGTCACGAAATAGAACCACGGCGTCACATCCAGGCGGAAGCCCCAGTAGGGATACAGCACCGCATCGAGCACGTATCCCACGGCGACAATCGCCGAAATCGCCCATAGATAGGCACGCAAAGCCCTTGACATCCAAGGCCGTACAATCCATATTGAGGCCACTATCAGCAGCAGCACCGGTGCCACTAAATATGCCGACATAGACAAGTCCATGCCCAAGCCGTGCCACAGCACCACCGGGACCTGAGCCATATCGGCCCACGCATATTGAGGCTCGACGGCCATCCATATCGGATGAGCCACAGCCATCACAAGCAATATCGCCGCCCATACGGCCAAAAACATCCGGATTCGTTTTTTCATACCGCAAATTTACCACTTTTTTTCGGGACTATCCACCTTTTACATGGCTTCTACCTTTTTGTATGGCTTCTACCTTTTACATGCTTCTGCTTGCAATACAGCACCCTATGACTTCAATTGCACGCTACAACTTTCTCAGCTAATCTCCTCCTCTATCTTGACGAAATATTGCCACGACAAAAAATAATGCGTATCTTTGCCATCACAACCCAATACCCTCGACCATGAACGTCGCAACACTTCGCGCTATCATCACATGTGCCGGTCTCGCCATCATCACGGCGATACGTGCCGCCGTACCCGAAAACAACGTCATTATCACCAAGTTGGAAGCCACCTACACCATCGAAGCCGATGGCAACGTAGCGACACGCGTACGCGCCGAAGAAAAGCGCACCTACACCGCCACACGTGCCGATGCCACCGGCGTATGGGCAGCATTCTACGACGAAAGCATTTCCATCGACCGAGCCAAAGCGCCCGGAGCGACCCCGATATACCGAGCATGGGAAGACGACGACCTGTTTCACAGCGGATCTCGCGTATGCGTACTGCCGCTGAAAATCCGTGCAGGCAAGACCATCGAGGCCGTCGTCAAGCGCACATTCAAAGACCCGATGCAATTCTCAAAAATCATCATCGCCCCCAATGTCCCGGTTCGCGAAGGGCGTTGGACCATTGAGATACCGCCGACACTGGCATCTCAGATGTCCGTCACGGCACTACGCCTACCCGCAACGGCACACCTCGATAGCATCGTCACAGACAAAGGCGGCAAAAAATACACACTGGCAGCCAAGGACATTCCCGCATTTACGAACGAAAAATACATTCCGTCATCCCTGGCCGTGGCCCCGGTACTGGCCGTATCCGGTATGGCCGGCAATTGGCACGATTTGTACCGCTATCTGCACTCGCTGGTTGACCCCGACATAGACAATGCGCCCGCGGCCGCCGACCTGGCACGGCAATTGACAGCCGATATCCCGGACAACGAAATCAAGGCCAGAATCGACACTATCGCTCGGTGGGTGCGCCGTAATATACGATACGTCGCCATCGAGAATGGCAAATACGCCTTCAGCCCCGACCATCCGGACGATGTATTGACCAAGCGCTACGGCGATTGCAAAGGCAGCGCATGCCTGATTCGTGCTATGCTGCGCGCCGTAGGCATTGACGGGCGTATGGTATGGATAGGCACGCGCGACAACGTCATCGGCGACTGGGACACGATGCCGTCGCTGGGCTGCGGCAACCATATGATTGCAGCGGCAATACTGCCGGATACTGTTATCTATCTTGACGGGACGGTACGTAATGCCCCCGACGGCTTTATACCCGAGTCCATAATCGGAGCGCAAGCCCTTATCGAAAACGGGCAGGACGGGATGCTGCTTCGCGTACCCGATGATCCGAAGTCGCACGGAGCAACCACACTCAGCGGTACGGCGGCTGTAGACGATGATATGCGCACCATGCGCGGGCATTTGACGATGTCCGCCTCGGGCAGCAGTATTCTATTGTTGTCCTCCATCGCCGATGCAGTGCAGGCTTCGCGCCGAGACATATACATGGAAGACATCCTCACCGGAGGCAGCCGCAGTTGCCACCTTGACAGCCTCAGACCTATGCATAGCGACGATGGCGCAATTATAGGCATCCAAGCGGCGTACGCCGACGATGGAGCTGTCATCTCCGGAGCCGGCGGCGCCAAGCTGTACATCAACGTATCGCCATTACGCAGCATCGCGCTCCCGCTATTTGACCTGCCCAAGAGACGCTACGATGCCAAGATTCCGATGACCGATGACGCTGCAGCCGATATCACAATCGACATCCCCGAAGGATACGCAGCCGAGTTCTCCTCCCCCTCCGAGATGTCGACACGTTGGTACGACCTACGCGTGGAGTACATCCCCGACAACGGCAGTGTTCGCTGCCGAGCCTCATTCGAATGGAAGACGCCATATATACGCCGCGCAGATATGGACGAATGGAACAAAGCCGCACGCAAGGCCCGCCGAATCATGACCACACCTCTTTCGCTAAGTCGCGCCGCCGCACAATGACCCTCCCGAAGGCCGACATACGACCGACCGATAGCATCAACCCTTTAACCGACAAAACATACCATCTATTCCCAAAAGACCAAACTCATTATGAGACCGTTACGCCACCTACTACTATCATTAGCCCTATTGGCAGCCGCCACGGCATACGCCGGCATTGACGCCAAATTGTACCGACAGACAGCCAAGCGCATCTGGAGCGAAGCTGACACCCTATTCCGCGCAGATATGCCCATACCGGACAGCATCGCAGAAAAGTCTTCGGCCGTAATAATGATGCGACTTGACCAAATAAGCACCAAGCAACAGATTCAAAACACAATATACAAAGCATCCGGACGCACCAACCGCACAATACGTTATCACCTACGCCGTACCATGGTCAAACTGCTGGACCAAAAGGCTGTAGAAGACTATGGCGACACCGAATTCGGCGTTAAGGAAAAGATTAAATATCGCGGATTGCTGCTTTACGAAGCCAAGGACGTCTTTGGCGCGCGCATACACAAGCCCGACGGCTCGGTTGTCGAAATCGACGTGTCGGACAATGCCATCGAAGTGGCGCACGGAAAAAAGGCAGACAAAGAGCGCAAATACAAGATTGCAATACCGGGGCTGGCCGTGGGCGATATTCTCGAATACTTCTTCTATGACGAAGAAATGGCCGAGGAATTCAGCCTCGACCCCATAGACATCAAATTCTACGACCGCTATCCGATACTGAACCGCGTAGTGTCAATGAAGATGTCACCGTATCTCACCACCGAGTATCGCACCTACAACGGCGCTCCCACGCTCAACGTTACGCGCGATAAGGACGACAACTACTGCGCCGAGACACACGTAATCAACGTTCCCGGCATAGACTTCACCCTATACGTAATGCCTACGCGCCAGCTGCCGTTCATACGCCTGCAGACACTCAACAACTCGTCCTCCGGATACCACACACTATCCTCGCGCAACGCCGGATTCTACACCAATATATTGCCCGGCAAATACTATCGCGAAGTGGGCGAAGTGCTGCACGACGCCGAATACGAGTCCTCGCTGCCGGGCAAGGCCGTCAAAATTGCCAAGAATTACATCAAAGCCCACCCGGGCATGACCCAACGTCAAATCGTAGACGTGATGTGGCTGGCGCTGCAATACAGCGATGCCATCGATGATGACGACGATACACCCAACTACTACGGAATGTGGAAAACGTTGTATATGGTTGACTGCTTGGACAAACTGAAAGCCTATGATGAAGGCTCGGTAGGCATAGGCGTAATCAATCCGCGCAACGATGTCCCCACCACCGAGCCCTCGGCATGGTACGACTTCTCATTCGTAAACCTCGTCGGCGACAGCGTATACTTCGCCAAGCCGCAGATGTGCTACATGCCCGGCGAAGCCCCCGCTGCATACCAAGGCGAGAAGGGATACGCCTTTGTAGGACCGCGCAATAACATCAATAGGCGTACATTACTCACCGAATTCACCATCAAAGACCATAAACATCTCGGCAACCGCATCATATCTAACGCCACCATAGACCTCGACCCGGACATGGGTACGGCCACCGCCAAGGGTACAGCCACCTACACCGGCGGATGCAAGGAATTGGCGGGCAAACTCACCAATACCAACGAGTGGATAGCGACCGTCGAGGAATATCTCGGCATCAGCAAAAAATATATAGACAAAGAATATGACGCCGTGGAGCGTGAGCACGAAGTGCGCGGCATCGTGGCCAAAGAACGCGCATTTATCTTGGGCACTCAGCCCGATTCGATATTATCCTACAAAGTCTCGGACCGTGGCATCCTCCCCGACTCCAAAGGCCTCGAAATGGAAACCGAGTGCCACCTTTCGGACATAGTCTCGCCCTTAGGCGCCGATCTCAGCCTCCATGCAGGCAAGCTTATAGGCCGCTTCGATAAGGTCACCGGACCCGAGCGCACGCCGCTGGTGGACGCAATGATGCCCACGGCACGCCAATTCTCGCGCACGGTCACCATACACGTTCCCGAAGGGTACACGGTAGACGAAACCTCGCTGCGCGACTTCGCCTCCAACGTCAACAAGCCTATAGGCCAATTTGCAGTACAGGCCGCCGTCACGGCCGAAGGCGACATCCGGATTATGAGTATGTGGCGCGTCAAGATACCCACCGTGCCGCTACAGCTATGGCCGCAGTTGCTCGAAATGCTTGACGGCGCAGCAGCCGCCACCGAGAAATCCATACTTCTGACCCGCAAATAGCACACCCCAAGACACATAAAATTGCGCCCCGGCGGAAATCCCGTCGGGGCGCAAACCAATTTGCCGAAACAGGTGCGCGGACATGCTCCGCTCACGGTCTTTTTGGCGGGCGGCAGTGCCGGCGTCACGCACGGCTGTATGCCGCCGCGTTATTCTTTCTTCTTCTTCCAGCCCTTGAAGTAGTCGCGGACGCGTCGTTTGTCTGCGCTACCGACTTCTTCGTCGGAAAGGGCCGACATACGGCAATAATACACCTGGCGCATCTGGCGTTCCTGCATCCACATATCACTGGCGCCCTCCTCCGAAGCATTGAAGTCCATATAGTTGTCGATATTGAGGTTGCTGGCGACAGCCTCGACATCCTGATTGGCGCCGAGATAGGTGAAAGTCCAGCCCTTGAGACGCAACTCGTCCACGAGCGCCTTGACCATCGCCGAGGTATACACCTGCGACGAGTTTTCCTCGCCATCGGTGATTACGGTCACCATCACGATATCCTCGTCGGCCACGCGAGTGCGCAGGTCGTTGATAGACACGCCCATGGCATCGTACAACGGCGTGCACTCCCCGGGGCGATACTGCTCGGTGGTGATATCCTTGGTCTTCTCGGCCGGAGTGCCGTTGTAGATGAAGCGGAGATGGCTGCTGTCAAAAGCCACCAGCGACACAAAATGGCGCTGCGTGTCATCCTCGGTCTGCGACTGTCGGATGGTGTCCAGTGTCTCATTGACGCCGTCAAGAGCCTGCTTGTATATCGTGCACATCGAGCCGCTCTCGTCCAGGATGATAAGGTCGAAGAAGCAGCGCTTGCCATCTTTACGCGCCCGCGCGACAGCCGTAGCATCAAATTCGAGGTCCTTTTCCTGCCTCGGTCCCGACTCCTTTCTGTCGAGGCCCATCACTTTTCTGAATGTCTTGTTCATTTTGATCCAATTGTTTGAGGTGAATATTCTTGTTTTATTACACCTTTATATACCGTTAACCATCCAAAGGTAAATCCCCCGCCACGAAAAAGATTCCGCCATCAGCTCAAAACAAGGGACGCAAGACATCCGACCCAAAGCAATGCCGGGACGCGGCCGCAGCCACACCCCGGCACATATGCCCAAGCCGGACAAACAAAGTGATTGATAATTAGAAAACGAAAGTCCTTAAACACATCCGGCTCGATAGGCTCGGCTCAATTCTCGACCTTAACGATAAACGGCGTGGTCTCATGCCGCTCCGCAGACTCTCTGACCTGTTCTTTGACTGAACGCAGGAACTCATTTTCAGTTGCATAGTCATCCAGCAGTTGCAACGCCTCGTCGTAGCGTCCGATTTCGCGAAGCAGCTCGGCACGCAATACGCCATCGATATTGTTCAGTGCCAATAGCCGCTCGACCACAGCCTCAAAAAGGCTTCGGTCTTCCGCAGGAATTTCAGCTGTTAGCCATTGCTCGCGCTGTTCTTTGAGCTCGTTCCTTTTGTCGTACAGCTCCCGAATGTGTTTCGCGACACCGTCATACTTGCCGTCATATTCCAGATGAAGTTTGTCATAGTCGCCTGTCCGCAGAGCCTCGGCAACAGGCTCGCCACAGCCTCTCACCCAGTAATTTATTTCGCGTTCCGTGCTTTGTATCTCTCCGAGTAATGTGTCACGCGTGAATACATCGTTGTACCCCCACACAGTCATCATCAGCAGGGTCAACTTTTCATCGTCTGTCATATCGCCATCGGCATCGAATTGTACCACAGCGGCTTTTAATTCCTCGTACGACAACCTGCCTTGCTCAAACGAACAATCCTTTCCGAACTTCCACGGCTGTCGGTTCGCGAAATAGAACGCGCCACATCTTGGACACCGCTGTATCGGTGAAACTTGCGGTGTCATCTTGCCCAAGTCCTGTTTGCTGTCTGACCATAACGTCGACTCATAAATATGCATTGATATCAACGTCATCACATCCTTCTTCTTTCCACATTTGGGGCATTTCAGCACCCTTGCGTTTCCCGGTAACATATCATTTCAGTATTTGCGATTCAATGACTTTAGTCAATTTAGCAACCTCTTTTATGTTATTATCTTTAGCAATTCTAAGATTCTGCATAAATCGAGTAGTAGAATCTTCGTTAAAACTTTTAACCAGCGTCGGAACCTCTGTATTATTTGGCACCATAAGGTTCTTATTCTTAGCACGCATCTCTTCGTGAAATTTCTTATACCCCGGCAAATAATCCGGAGATTCACGCACCAGCAACTTATACAAGCCTAAGTACGAATCGCCTATTCCTTTATTCACCAGAGCTGCTGTCACTATAAAACTATAGTATAGCGGCGAGTTTTCCGACTTAAGGCATTTGTACATTAACGAATTCACCACATCCGCTTCCTTGTATCTACTTAGTTTTGTTAAAGCTCGACTCTTTATGTAGTACGCTTCATATATCATACGTACATTCAGAATTTTATCAATGTATTCGATGGCTTTTTCCGGTTTATTGCCATATAGACAAATAACCGAATTTGCATAATGCGCACATTGAGTATCTTCGTCGACAAGTTTCACATCAGAGCAACTGCCCATCAAAACATCATCGAAGATCATCACACTAAACATTTTCTTGAACAACAGGCACGCAGAAGTAAGTAGGCCACATCTAAGAGCATTTAAGGCAAGCTCCATATATTTTAGGGTCATGCCATCATAATCATTTATCTTTTGATATGGATAGAGCTGTTCACCCTCAAGAATCTGTTCGTTAATC
>CAKTOT010000068.1 GCA_934590135.1 uncultured Muribaculaceae bacterium | reverse complement strand
ATCTGGGCCAGCGTCTCTTGGGGACGATATTGGGGCTGGGATCCTAAGGAAGTTTGGGCGCTGATTACAATGATTGTATATGCCATGCCGGCGCATCCGTCACTACTACCGGTCTTGGCTCGTCCACGTGCCTTCCATATATATTTGGTAGTAGCATTTGTCAGCGTCATAATCACGTATTTCGGAGTCAACTTTATACTTGGAGGTCTACACGGATACGCATAGCCCCCCCGACAGACGTGCTTGCAAAAGAAAGACGGCGACACTGCGTATCTTCGCAATGTCGCCGTTATTTCTACATATAGTCGCACCAATACGCTATCCTTGTGTCGCTTCCACTTCCTTCAGATCGATAATATGATGCAATATGGCGTATATGGTCAAGCCCGCCGACGAGTGGATATTGAGTTTGGAGCTAAGGTTGCGACGATAAGTGGTGATGGTGTGAAACGATAGGCATAAACGGTCGGCAATCTCCTTGTTTGACAATCCGCAGGAGACAAGGCGTACAATATCACGTTCGCGTGGAGACAAAGGGTCTTCATCCGGCGAATAAGTATAACTATCAACGCGCTCGGTCATCGCGCACTCTCTTGCGTGATTATGTAGTTGCATCTCAAGTCGTTCGGCTGCCGGAATCAGCAATTTATCCTCGACTTCACAATGACGCTCCATATCATAACCGCAGGCATATATATCTGCCAGAGCGCGACTAAGTACCGGGGTGTTAAGCATACGGCAATGCTGTACAAAGAGGTTTTTTAACTCGCGAAGTTTCGAAGTCATATCGCCGTGCTTCGAGGCAAAATCTCTTATATTAACTCCCCGAGCGAGCGCCCCGGCAGCCAGGCTTTCGACGTACCCGAATATCCGGCTTTCCTCGTATTGTATATGGCTTTGCACTTCGGCCATATATTCGTCGAAAAACCTGAGTACCAGCAGTGCGGCATCATTCATCTCCGGCCGGTGCAATCCTCGGATGAGTAATTCCTTTATTTCGGGGAGCATAAAGTCCGAAATAAAGGAATGAGAACGCCGCAGATAGGCCAAAAGTGTCGGTAGTGACATCTCGGCTTCAGTGTCGCCCTCCCGTTCGCTTACGATATTGGATACGGCCAAAAAAGTCGCACAATCGATGCCGCATGTGTCGCAAATATCTGCTATTGTACTGCTACCGGAACCAAACGGTATATCAAAACAACTAAGTACACGCAACATTCGCGTATCATCATCTATAATATCTCGTATGCGATCTGAAGGCTTGTATGGTTGGAGTGTATTTGTCATAGATACCAATATGAAGTCTGCGTATAATCATTAGATAAGTCGACACAAAGGTACAACGATCAAGTAATATGCGACATACCGAATTTTAAGGAAAAAGTCCAATTAAAGACATCGTTTATGTACCCAAAAATGGTTAGCAATGCGTATTTTGTAACTGTGCATTGCTAAAAACAAGTCATACTCCGAAAAATACGTAACCGCCCCATCTTTTACACCAAAATCCGGGCATATCGGTCATCTATGCCGATATGCCCGGACGCTTATACATTCCCCTATTATTTTTCAGTCGTCTAAGGGATTGGGCTCGTCGGGGTGGGTGTACCAGCGGGAGTACATCAGGTAGTTGTGCGCAATTTTTTGGTTGATTTCGCGGCTTTGGTCGGGGTCTACCTTCTTGATGTACTTTGCCGGAGCGCCGGCCCACAGCTCATACGGCCCTATCTTGGTATTGGACAGGACTACGGCGCCGGCAGCTACGATAGCGCCCTCGCCTACTACGGCGTTATCCATGACCACAGCGCCCATACCTACCAGGGCGAGGTCGTGTATGTCCGCCCCATGTATGGTGACGTTATGACCGATAGATACATCGTTGCCGATGGTGATGGTGGATTTGCGGAAAAGCGTGTGCAGTACGCTGCCGTCCTGTATATTGACACGATCGCCGATGGTAATGGTATTGACATCGCCGCGCAGGACGGTGCCAAACCATACGCTGCATTTTTCGCCCATAGTGACATCGCCTATAATGGTGGCGTTCTCGGCCAAGAATGTGTCTGCGCCTATCACCGGAGTGTGTCCGCGCAGTGGAATGATTAGTGCCATTATATATGTTTGTTTTGATAATTTACATCGGTGTGGTTAGTTGCGCGTCAGGGGCTGGGTCTTCTTTTCGAGCCAAGTGCGCTGGGCGCTGTTCAGCATCGGGGTAAGGCGTGAGCGTACCATGCGGTGGTAGTCGTTGACCCATTCGATTTCGCCATCGGTCATCATATCCACGTCAAAGAGTGACAGGTCGAATGGACATAGCGTCAGCGTCTCGAAGCGGTAGAAATTTCCGAATTCGGTGGTCATAGCCTCGGTGGTCAGCTCAAGGTTTTCGCAACGAATGCCATGAACGTTCTCGCGATACAGGCCGGGCTCGTTGGAGGTTATCATACCGGGCGTCATCGGCGCCGGCACGTAGTTCAGGCGAATGCTCTGCGGCCCTTCGTGCACGTTGAGGAAGTGGCCCACGCCGTGTCCGGTTCCGTGCAGATAGGTAAGCCCCTGCTTCCACAGGAATTGGCGTGCGAGCACGTCAAGTTGCATTCCCACAGTTCCTTGCGGGAATATGGCGGTAGCCAAAGCGATATGTCCTTTCATCACCAGCGTAAAGTCGCGGCGCTGTTCGGGGGTGCTCTCGCCTATCGCAATTGTACGTGTGATGTCCGTGGTGCCGTCAAGATACTGAGCGCCACTATCTATAAGCAGCAGACTACCGCGATGTATCTCGGCATTTGACTCTTCGGTAGGGTCGTAGTGCACGATGGCGCCATGCGCTCCGTATCCGGCAATGGTACCGAAGCTCTCGTCAAAGAACAGCGGCTGGGCCTGACGTGCCTGACGGAAGATGCGCACAACGTCCAATTCGGTCAGTGGCAGGTCATTGTCCACATGCCTTTCGATTTCCATAAGGGCCGAAACAAGTGCTACACCGTCGCGCTCCATGGCGGCACGCACTCCGGCCAACTGCACTTTATTTTTAACCGCTTTGAGCATCCCGGCCGGCGAGGTGGCCAATACGGCACGTGCGCCAAGGGCATCGGTGACGGCCACGGCATTCTTGTCCGGCTGGGCAAGTACGCGAATATCCGTCGGTAAGGCCGTGATAAAGGGCAGCACATCTCCATATCCGGCGACAGCCACGCCGGCCTCGGCGAGGTGAGCGCGGACTGCATCGTCAAGTTTGGCCTCATCTATAAATAATGTGTTGCCTTTGGGCGACAGATACAAGAATGAAGTGGCCACGGTGGTGTACGGCACATCGTGTGCGCGAATGTTCAGCGTCCAGACAATTTCGTCAAGGGCGCTGGTGAATATGGCATCGGCGCCGAGGTCGACAGCCGCAGTCAATAAGGAGGCAATCTTGTCGGCGGCGCTTTGTCCGGCGTATTTGATATCGTGTACAAAGACCTTATCCTGAGGCAGTGCGGGACGGTCGGGCCATGTGTCAGCGATAGGATCGAAGTCTGTCTTGAGAGCGATACCGCGGGCGCCGAGGGTCGCGGCCAAGCTGTCAGCCTCGGTACGGCTGAACAACATTCCGTCCACGCCCACAGTGCTACCCTGAGGCAGATTGTGCGTCAACCACGTCGGAATATCCGGAGTGTCGGGAAGGCCATCCTTCATCAGAATGATTTCGGTGTCGTCAAGCTGCTGCGCCGCTTGTATGAAGTATCGCGAATCGGTCCATAGCAAGGCCTTATCCGCAGTCACCACCATCGTGGCGGCGCTGCCCGTAAAACCGCTAATGCGGCGCAAAAAAGCCCAATGCGAACCTATATATTCGCTCTGGTGGGGGTCTGTTTTATTAATAATGGCGGCATCAACGCCGGCCTTGGCCATAAGTCCGCGAAGGACCGCAAGCCGTTTCGCTATCTCTGCTTTCATAGTCAATAATAATAGTATTGAATATATATGTCTATCTTGGAACTCGGAATAAGACTACGCCAATTTCCCGAGTTATTATTAATCAGACCACAAAAATACGATTTTTTTTGCTGTTACGATACTTTTCGTGCGTTTTTCGTTTGCTTGTCAAAAAAGTTTTTTGTGCAAATATTGTGTATATCACAAAAAGTGCTTAACTTTGCACTCGCAAACCGCACGAGCATGGTACCTTGGCCGAGTGGTTAGGCACCGGTCTGCAAAACCGTTTACAGCAGTTCGATTCTGCTAGGTACCTCACACATGATGAATCCCGCTGTCGTACGGCGGGATTTACTTTTATCACGAAGACGCTCCCTCTATGCAGCCACAGGCTATGAATATATGCCGCAACGCCGCCCGTACGCTCTACGCACAGGCGCACCGCATTATGGGCTTTGCGCTCCTCTTCGTATTTTTATGCGGAGCAGCTGTACCCACGGCTATGGCCGAAGATTTACCAAGGTATACTCTCGATTGTGATTTAACGGAAGGCTGTGACACAACAGTATACCTTGCCACATTCTCCCCCGGCAAAGAAATATACGAGCTCGAAGGGCATTCAGCCCTGCGAATCGTCACGCCATACAGCGACACAGCCATCACTTGGGGCATGTTCGATTTCAATGCCCCGCACTTTGTATACCGTTTTGTCAAAGGCGAGACCGACTACAGCGTTGCCGCCGTGCCCTGGGCGCCTTTTTTACATAGCTATGTACGCCAAGGGCGTTATACCATCCTGCAAAAATTGAATATCACTCGAGAGCAGGTCAAGCGTCTTATGGCCTTGGTCGAAGAAAACCTGCGCCCCGAAAATCGCGTCTACCGCTACAACTTTATAGAGGACAACTGCGCCACTCGTCCGCTGCAAATCATCGAGAAGGCAATCGGCCAAAAACTGGACTTGGGATGGATCAACATATACTTGGGTGACGAGACTACGTACCGCAACGTCATGCGACGATACCACGCCAACTATCCGTGGTATCAGTTCGGCATCGACCTCGCGTTGGGCAGCGGCATCGACCGACCTCTCGAAAGATCTGATAGTATGCGCGGACTTACCTTTGCGCCCGTGCTATTGACCAAAATACTGAAATATAGTACGTTCAAAGCCACCGACTTGTCCAAAAATGATTTAGCCGAATTCGACATAACGGAACCTGAGCGTTGTGACATTTCGATTGTGTCGAAAACCATAAACATTAATGAATTTGGGAATCAAGTGCCGGATGACTTTTTCAGCATCCCTATCCGACTTTGGAATCCAGAATTAGACTGCGATACCCCGGAGGAATGCAGAGACATTCTACCCCCCACCCCGTGGTATCTGACACCTATGACCGCCATGCTGGTGCTTCTGGCAATATCATTCTTCGTGGCACGAGCCGTGGCCGTCAAATGGCGGCGTATGCGCGGATTTTATTGTCTGTTCTTCGGCGCAAATGCCATAGTGGGCTGCATCATTGCCTTCCTCGTATTCTTCTCCGAACACTACGCCACCTCGCCCAACTGGCTGCTGCTGTGGCTCAATCCATTCGCTTTAATTCCGGCTATAACGGTTTGGACGCCGAAACGCGATAAGCTCACAAACAAATATATGGTGTTTCATATTGTCGCCATAATCTTTATGTGCCTTGCGTGGCCGTTTATAGACCAAACCGCCAATGATGCATTTTGGCCTTGGATAGCCTCCGACATCATACTTACATTTGCGTGGATGTGGCGAGATATCTCAATGGCCGGCGCCACAAAGCAGCAAATGGCCGAATACCACGAGCGCAACCAAAAGCGTGACAGCAAGCGCCGCCACCTATGGCCATGGCGCAAACGGAATACCGATTATATATACGAAATACGGGACACACGTCCCAAACGCAACTATTATTAAGATATGACACAACGCCCGCGAATGCTAAGCTTCGTAGCCGCCACTATGGTTTCGACCGCCCTGAGCGTCGCCATGGGGGCCAAACAGCCACGCCTTGTGCTGGGCGTATTCATCGAAGGCCTGCGCATGGAAACGCTGCAGGACCTTGCGCCATACTTCGGAAATGACGGTTTCAACCGCCTGTTGCGCCAAGGCGCCGTCATCACCGATGCCGACTTCGGCCCGGGCCTGGACGCCGCTTCGGCCACAGCGCTACTACTCACGGGCGCAGCTCCGGCCGCCAACGGCATACCCTCCGCTATGGTGTACGATGCGGCCAAACTCCGCTCACGCAACGTCTTCGACGACGGCGTCACCATGGGCAACTACACCGACATGACGCTTTCGCCCGAAGCCCTGAAGGTCTCTACCATCGCCGACGAAATCAAGATAGCCGGCAACGGCGTAGGCATGGTATACGCCATCGCCTCCGATGCAGCATGCGCCGTCATCCAAGGCGGGCACAGCGCCAACAGCGCCATTTTCGTCAACGATGTCACCGGCAATTGGGCCACCTCGACTTTCTACAAAGAATTTCCCGTATCTGCATCGATGTCCAATCGCACAGCCCCATTGTCGGCACGTCTGGACACAATGTCATGGACCCCGACACAAGCCTCAGGCAATGCCGCATGGATGCTGCCCGAACACCTCAGGACCTATCCCTTCCGCTACACCTTCAAGCGCAACGACCCCGACCGCTATGCTCGTTATCTGGCCACCCCGCAGGCCAATGCCGACATAGTGCAACTGGCTACACAATACCTCAACACCTACAAACTGGGCACGCGTCAGTCAACGGATATGCTGACGCTGTCCTGCACACTCGAGCCATACCCGGGAACACGCACCGGCGAGGCACGTTACGAAACCATCGACGCATATATGCGCGCCGATGCGGTCCTTGCCTCGCTATTCAAAGCCGCAGACCGCAACACCGCCGACAACGGCGGCGCCGTCATACTGGTAGCCGGTCTTCCGCCACGCCAATGGCGCCGTCCCGATGACGAAACTTGGGGCCTGCCCGACGGCACATTCTCGACACGCAAGGCCATGTCGCTGCTCAATATGTACCTCATGGCCGTACACGGCACCGGGCAATGGGTCAGCGGATACCACGACGGCCAAGTATATCTCAACGCCGACCTCATCAAGCAAAAGAACAAGGACATAGCCGATATGCGCAGCCAAGCTGCAGCCTTCCTGCAACGTATGTCCGGTGTCCTCCAAGCATATACCATAGACCAAATCATCACCGGGACAGCACCCGTGGACGATCCGCAGGGACTGCGGCGCAATACCACCATGGCCTACGCCGGAGACGTCTTTGTACAAGTCATCCCCGGGTGGAAGCTCCAAGACGACTACAACCGTGCAGGAACTACGACGCCGCAATCGGCAGCCGTAGCAGCCCTGACTACCGCCCCGGTATTCATCCTCGCCCCGGAAGTGCCTGCACAGACCATAGGCACCCCCGTAGATGCACGACGCATAGCACCCACCGTAACGCGGCAGCTGCGTATACGGTCGCCCAACGGTGCCGGCCGTCCGCCCCTGTCACTGCAAAAATAACGACACGGCGAACACCGACGGACATCGGCTAAAACAGCGCTTTTCGACGCTGACAGCCTGACAATTCCGCCAAAAATCCCTATATTTGCAAAATATTTGGCCGTGCACGTGCCACACGTGCACCGCCATACATACTATATATCTGAATAATAATATTCTAACACCACTATACAAATGTCATTTACAGGCTTTCTAAGCAAAATATTCGGCGACAAGTCCTCGCGTGACCGCAAGCTGTTGCAGCCGCTTGTCGACCGCATCAACGCCATAGGCCCGGAATTGAAGCCGCTGACCAACGATGAACTGCGCGCACGCATAGACACCGTACGCGCCGACATCGACGGAGCCACTGCCGAAGACCGCAAGGCCATCGAAGAAGCACGCGCCACCATCGAGACCCTGCCCGTAGATCAACGCCAGCATCTTTGGGACGAAATCGATCGTCGCGAAAAGAACATCCTCGACACCCTCGAGAAAAAACTTGACGAACACCTCTGCGAAGTCTTCGCCGTCATACGCGAAACAGCCGCACGATTTGCAGCCAATACCGATGTCGTAGTCACCGCTCGCCAGCTTGACCGCGACCTCGCCGCACAAGGCCGCGACTTCGTCACCATCGATGGAGACAAAGCCATCTGGCACAACCACTGGATGGCCGGCGGCAACGAAATCACCTGGGATATGGTACACTATGACGTCCAACTCATGGGCGGCATCGTGCTCCACCAAGGCAAAATCGCCGAGATGGCTACCGGCGAAGGTAAAACCCTCGTGGCCACACTCCCCGTATTCCTGCGCAGCCTCTCGCGTCGCGGCGTACACGTGGTTACAGTCAACGATTACCTCTCCAAACGTGACTCCGAATGGATGGGCCCGCTGTATATGTTCCACGGCTCCACGGTAGACTGCATAGACAAGCACGAGCCCAACACCCCCGAACGCCGTGCCGCCTACAACTGCGACATCACTTTCGGCACCAACAACGAATTCGGCTTTGACTACCTGCGCGACAATATGGCCATGGACCCCGAAGACATGGTACAGCGCAAACACTACTACGCCATCGTCGATGAGGTCGACAGCGTGCTTATCGACGACGCTCGTACACCTCTTATCATCTCCGGTCCCGTGCCCAAAGGCGATGACCAATACTTCGACGAATTCAAGCAAAACGTCAAAAACGTCGTACAAGCACAGCAGCGTCTTGTCACCCAGATACTTGCCGAAGCCAAGACAAAACTTGCTTCCGAAGACAAAGACACACGCAAAGAAGGCGCGCTCCTACTCTTCCGTGCATTCAAAGGTCTGCCCAAAAACGGCGCCCTCATCAAGTTCCTCTCCACCGAAGGTATGAAAAACATCCTTTTGGAGACCGAAGCACACTATCTGCAAGACAACGCTCGCGAAATGCCCATCGTCACCGACCCGTTATACTTTGTCATAGACGAGAAAAATCGCTCGGTCGAACTCACCGACAAAGGTATCGACGAACTGACACGCGGCATCTCCGACGCGCAATTCTTCGTGCTGCCAGACATCACCTCCCAACTCTCCGACCTGGAACACATCACCAATCCGGAGGAACGTGCAGCCCGCAAAGACGCACTCATGCAAGACTACGCCGTCAAAGCCGAGCGCGTACACACCGTCACCCAGCTGCTCAAAGCATACACCCTCTTCGAAAAAGACGTCGAATACGTCATCGATGACGGAAAAATCAAAATCGTAGACGAGCAGACAGGCCGTATCATGGAAGGACGTCGCTACTCCGATGGTCTTCACCAGGCCATCGAAGCCAAGGAAGGTGTCAAGGTGGAAGCAGCCACACAGACTTTCGCCACCATTACCTTGCAAAACTACTTCCGTATGTACCACAAACTCGCCGGTATGACCGGTACGGCCGAAACCGAAGCCGGAGAATTCTGGGACATCTACAAACTGGACGTAGTCACCATCCCCACAAACAAGCCCGTGGCTCGTATCGATATGAACGACCGCGTATACCGCACCAAACGCGAGAAATATGCCGCCGTCATCGACGAAATCGTCCGACTTGTCGGCGAAGGCCGTCCCGTACTCGTGGGTACAACCTCCGTCGAAATATCCGAGCTGCTGTCTCGTATGCTCCAGATGCGACACATCCCACACAATGTGCTCAATGCCAAGCTCCACCAGAAAGAAGCCGAAATCGTGGCACTGGCCGGACGTAAAGGCACCGTCACCATCGCCACTAATATGGCGGGCCGCGGTACCGACATCAAGCTGACCCCCGAAGTCAAGGCCGCCGGAGGTCTCGCCATCATCGGCACCGAGCGCCACGAAAGCCGTCGAGTCGACCGACAGCTCCGAGGACGTGCCGGACGTCAAGGCGACCCCGGAACATCGGTATTCTACGTATCCTTCGAAGACCAACTGATGCGCGTATACGCCAACGACCGTATCATGAAACTCCTCGACACCTTCGGGTTCAAGGAAGGCGAGATGCTCGAGCACAAAATGATCAATAACAGCATCGAGAAAGCCCAGAAACGCGTCGAAGAAAACAACTTCGGCATACGCAAGCACCTGCTTGAGTATGACGACGTGATGAACAAGCAGCGTACTTACATATACACTCGCCGCCACCACGCCCTCGTAGGCGAACGCATAGGTATCGACATATCAAATATGATATACGATGTCATCGAAAACCTGGTCAGCAACTACGAACAGGCCGCCGACTTCGACGACCTCGCCGTCGAACTGATGCGTGTACTCACCATCGAGCCCCCGTTCACCGCCGAAGAATACGCCAACCTCGAAAAAGAAGACCGCATAGAGCGTCTGCACGCCGTTGCCATCGAGACACTCGATCGCAAGAGCCAGCGCATACGCGAAATCGTAATGCCCGTCGTAAGAGCATCCGTCGAGGAAGGACAGACAGGCATACGCGCCATACCCATCACCGACGGCAAACGCATATTCCGCATACTCTTCGACATCGAAGAAGCCAACCGCACCGACGGAGCTTCGCTCGTCAAGGAATGGCAGAAAAAACTGCTACTGCTCACCATTGACGAACTCTGGAAAGAACACTTGCGCGAACTTGACGACCTGCGCCAAAGCGTACGCAACGCATCCTACGAACAAAAAGACCCGCTGGTAATATACAAAGTCGAGTCCTTCCACCTGTTCGAACGAATGCTGGCCAACCTCAACACCAAGGCTGTATCCACACTGATGCGCGGACAGGTATACATTCCCGAACCGAGACCGCAGCAAGAGCAGCCCTCCGCACCCGAGATGTCTCGCGCTATGCCGCAGCAGCACGCCCCGCGTCCCAACTACCAAACTTCGCGCGGCGATTTCAAGACTTCCAACGCCACTCTGCCCAGCGAAGCCAATGCCGCCGCTGCCGCCGAAGCGGCACAACGAGCCGCTGCAGCACAGCGTCAGGGCGAGCCGCAACGCACTATGCCGGTCAAAGCAGGCCCGCGTATAGGCCGAAACGACCCCTGCCCCTGCGGATCAGGCAAGAAATACAAAAACTGCCACGGCCGCAATCAATAACACGTACATCGGCACAGCCATGTGCCGACGTCGTTGACATCCTGCGACAATAAGACAGCGAGGCGCGTCCACCAAGCCGGGCGTGCCTCGCTGTCTTATTGACACATAAGTCTTATCCTCTTGCACCGTCATCCAAAGTCTACAGGCTTGAGTAAACTCGCCTCAGACACACTGAATGAAACACCACCAGCATCCGAAACAAGCCGGCTTGTGTGGGGCGGTTTTGATGGCGAACTTTGCGGCAAAAAAGCCATGTTTAATTTGAACGAGACACCACCTGTCTCAGACACGTTTCTTGGAATAGTATCGCCGAATGAAGCACTACCCCACTACACTACCGGAACACGCCGAACGAAGCACTACCCCAACACCACCTTGCACACTTCCCTTACCCGCTTATCCATACCCACATTTCGGCGATGGCGCGGATTGCCCCGAGGCCGGAAAGAAAGCGCCACACCATCCCCATAAAACGTCGACAGCAGCCACGGACATGCCGCGACTGCTGTCGGTATCTAATTTTTGCTTTTATCGCTTAGCGGATAGCAACTTTGGTGACTTCTGAACCATGGCGTACGATGTATACGCCGGGGGTCTCAGGCTGTTCGGCGCCCAAACAGATGCCACGGAGATCATAGTACACGGCCTCGCCGGCGATAGCATCGGCGCTAAGGTCGATGATACCCGAGCTATCCGTGCATTTGCCGACCAGAGAAACTACAAGGTCCGATGCATTGGGGGACGAAATGCGCACGGCTGCCTTATAGTCGTTTTGCCCCTTTCTGGGCGTGAATATGATTTCGTGCGACGATGACGAATCAAGCGCACCGACGCTTCCTCCGATACTGAAGCAGTCGGCATCCGGTCCGGTGATTACTATCTGCGGCGCGCCCGTCAGACGAGAGTGCTCCAGAGCCAATGTCTGCATATCCGTATCCTTAAGGCCTTGGCATGTAAAGGTCAAGGATGTAGAGGCCGATGTCGTTGATGCTTTTTCGATCGAATACGAGTAACCCTCTACGCTATTGGGTGCAAAGTCGAAAATATTGGCACGACGCGCTCCGGCCTTGCCGCTTACGATGCCCATCAGCATATGCGGACGTCCGGACTTGTCACGATGCAACTTGACACCTTCGGGCTCACCGCTAAATGTGTTTATCACTGCACTTCGCAATACCGGCGTACGATACGCAAATCGGTCCATACGCCAATTGTGCGCGTGAACAATCACCGTGGGGATTTTTTTGTCTTTATAGGTGATAGCCTTCTCATTGTCCTGACCCACGCCTTCAAAG
>CAKTOT010000067.1 GCA_934590135.1 uncultured Muribaculaceae bacterium | reverse complement strand
TTCAATATCTCAACTATATAAATCATCGTAAAATCGGTCAAGTAAAATATTCTCTAATTTAATTCAACCAACAGGTTTAAGAGACCTACAGAATGATTGTCTCGCCCTGAAAAAAAGTTGACTTTTAAAATAGTCGAAAGATGATAAGATTTCAGAGGCGGGCAAAACAAGAACGGCAGCAAATCCGCGAAGATGGTCTGCGGCTATATGCGGAGACTGATCTCTATTAGGGAGAGATGACGTAAGAAAATGGGGCTCAAGTTCGCGCGGTTGAGTATATTGTGCGTAACTTTGCGCCAGAACTTCCGAAGATAACAATTATGAGAAAGAAAAAAATAGAAGCCGGCAAGGAAGATTACGACAAGTTGCGGGCGGAAACGGAGCGGCTGCGCAAGGAGCTTCGGGCGCAGAAAATGCGCGCAGAGGCTCTTGACATGATGATCGATGTGGCAGAGGAAATGTTTGACATTCCGATCAGGAGAAATGTTGTCGGCAAGAAGTAAATCTTGTACGCACGGCAATTTCAACGCCTGTACGGAGTCGGCGCTGTGCGCAGTCAAGCGATTTTAGTCAACATCCATAATCGAGTCAACCAATTTCAGGAACTGACACGGGTGCGAGCCGTTTGGACGGTGGCGGTGGCCGGGTGATTGCGGTTACGGAAAAAAGTTGTATTTTTGTGGGTGAATAAGGAAGGATGCGTCCGGGTGGTGTGCCGCCTCGGGACGTGGTTCTGTATGCTCGTTCCACGGATATATGGCCGGGCGCTCCGGGTGGAGCTGCCGCAGGGGCGTATTCGCCGCTGGATGGGTGGGGCGTAGGACCTCGCTCGGGTGTATGGCCGGATAACCGCCGCAACGGGAGGCTGAACCGCCGGAGTTGAGCCGCATCCTGATAGTGAATGTTTTTGATAATGAATAATTTGTCATCGAATGATATGAATAAGGATACTCACGATATAAACGCTCAAGGCAATGGCTTCGGCAAGACCGGAGCTGATGCGACCGTGGCTCGCGAGGGCGAGGCGGACGCGCCGATGTCGGAGGCTGAGGGCTCGGGCGTGGCTTTGCGCGAGGCTGTTGGCGGCGAGTATAAGTATGGCTTTGTGAGCGATATCGATACGGATATCATCCCGCGGGGCTTGAATGCGGATATCGTGCGCCTGATTTCGCAGAAGAAGGGCGAGCCGGATTGGCTGCTTGATTTCCGTCTGCGTGCCTACGAGCATTGGCGGACGCTGACGCCGCCTCGGTGGGGGCATTTGCAGATGCCGGATATTGATTTTCAGGCATTGAGCTATTATGCGGCGCCGCGCCGTAAGTCGGATGCGCCTAAGAGTCTGGAGGAGGTTGACCCGGCTATTTTGGATACGTTCAATCGGCTGGGCATTTCGCTGGACGAGCAGAAGGCGCTGTCGGGCATGGCCGTGGATGCGGTTATGGACAGCGTGTCGGTGAAGACGACGCATAAGGAGAAGTTGGCCGAGATGGGCATCATTTTCTGCTCGTTTTCGCAGGCGGTGCGCGATTACCCCGACTTGGTGCGCCGCTACCTGGGCAAGGTGGTGCCGTATACGGACAATTTCTATGCGGCGCTCAACAGCGCGGTGTTCTCCGACGGGTCGTTTGTGTACATCCCCAAGGGTGTGCGCTGTCCGATGGAGCTGTCTACGTATTTCCGCATCAATGCGGCCGGTACGGGTCAGTTTGAGCGTACGCTCATCGTGGCCGACGACGACGCGTATGTGAGCTACCTTGAGGGCTGTACGGCGCCTATGCGTGACGAAAATCAGCTGCACGCGGCCATAGTCGAGATTGTGGCCGAGGAGCGTGCCGAGGTCAAGTACTCGACGGTGCAGAACTGGTACGCGGGCGACCGCGAGGGACGCGGCGGCGTGTACAACTTGGTGACTAAGCGCGGGTTGTGCCGCGGCGACCACTCTAAGATTTCGTGGACGCAGGTGGAGACCGGCAGTGCCATCACGTGGAAGTACCCCGGCTGTATTCTCAAGGGCGACGGCAGTGTGGGCGAGTTCTACAGCGTGGCCGTGACCAATAATTTCCAGCAAGCCGATACGGGCACCAAGATGATACACCTGGGGCGCGACACGCGTTCGACTATCGTGAGCAAGGGCATCAGCGCCGGCCGCAGCCAGAACAGTTACCGCGGCTTGGTGCGCGTGGCTCCCGGAGCGGCCGGGGCGCGCAATTACACGCAGTGCGATTCGCTGCTGCTTGGCGACGGATGCGGTGCGCACACGTTCCCCGACATAGATGTCGCCACCGATGACGCGGTTGTCGAGCATGAGGCTACGACGTCCAAGATCAGTGAGGAACAACTGTTTTACTGCAATCAGCGCGGCATCCCCACCGAGGAGGCTGTGGGTCTGATAGTCAACGGTTATGCCAAAGAAGTAATGAACAAATTGCCGATGGAATTTGCCGTAGAGGCGCAGAAATTGCTATCCATCACCCTCGAAGGGTCTATCGGCTGAGAAACTATATATAGCAAATACTTATGAGCAACGATATATTATTACAGGTCAAGGGGCTGCACGCCTCCACGACCGAAGGCAAGGAAATACTCAAGGGCATCGACCTGACCATTCGTCCGGGCGAGGTGCACGCCATCATGGGGCCTAACGGCTCGGGCAAGAGTACGCTCAGTGGCGTATTGGCCGGCGATCCGCGTTTTGTGGTGACGGCCGGCACGGCCACTCTGGGCGATGCCGACCTGCTGAAGTTGTCGCCCGAAGACCGCAGCCACGAAGGCCTGTTTCTGTCCTTCCAGTACCCGGTGGAAATTCCCGGGGTGAGCATGGTCAACTTTATGCGCGCCGCCGTCAATGCCAAGCGTCGCTATCAGGGCCTTGAGCCCCTGGGCGCCGCCGACTTCCTGAAGTTGATGCGTCAGAAGCGTTCTATAGTCGAATTGGACAATAAGCTGGCCTCGCGTTCGGTGAACGAAGGCTTCTCGGGCGGCGAGAAAAAACGCAACGAAATCTTCCAGATGGCGGCGCTTGAGCCCCGGCTGAGCATCCTGGACGAGACCGATTCGGGTCTCGACATCGATGCTTTGCGCATCGTTGCTTCCGGCGTCAATCGCCTGCGCACCGACCGCAACGCTACCATTGTCATCACTCACTATCAGCGCCTGTTGGATTACATCAAGCCCGATGTGGTACATATCCTGTACAAGGGGCGTATCGTCTACACCGGCGGCCCGGAGTTGGCGCTCGAGTTGGAACAGCGCGGCTACGACTGGATCAAGGAACAAGTGGACGAAATCCAATGAAAGGGCTTAGAGTATGAACGCCAATCCATTGCAACAATATATCGACCTGGCTCGCGACCATCGCGCCCTGCTTGACCGCGAGTCTCCGGCGGCGATGAACGCCTTGCGTGACCGCGCCGCCGAGGTATGCGCCTCCGTGGAGCTACCTCGCGACGGCAGTCGGCCGTATCTGTACACCTCGCTGCGCCGGATGTTTGAGCCCGACTTGGGCGTCAATATCTCGCGCCTGCCTTTCAGCGCCACTGCCGCCGAAGCCTTCCGCTGCCGCGTGCCCAATATCAGCACCGCTGTCGGAGTCGTGGCCAATGACACTTTTGCCGATGAACAGCCCGCCTTGGCCAACCTCGGCGAGGGTGTCACCATCTGCAGCCTTCGCCGTGCCGCCACTCTGATGCCCGAGGTGCTTCAGCGCCATTACGGCACCATTGTCGACATCGACGACACACGCAACGGCGACCGTGCCGCCGTTGCACTGAATACCCTTTTGGCGCAGGATGGAGTACTGGTGCATATCGCACGCGGCGTAAAGGCCGACCGAACCATACAGCTGGTGCAGGTGCTCAATGCCGCCGTCCCGACGCTGGCCGTGCGCCGTATGCTCATCGTGCTCGAAGCCGGCGCCGAGGTATCGTTGCTGTTGTGCGACCACACTGCTGCAGGTGCTGCTGCGTCCACCATCTCGCAAGTTACGGAGATTTATCTCGGCGAGGATGCCTCGCTGTCGATGTATACGCTCGAAGAATCGGCCGCCGATACCTCGCGCCTATGTCGCACCGGCGTGCGTGCCTGTCGCGGCGCACGCCTGTCCATGGCGCCGATTACGCTGTTGTGCGGCGTCAGTCGTAACAATATCGCCGTCTCCCTCGAAGGAGAAGGCGCCGAATGCAACATAAACGGCATGGCCCTGGCCGACGGCTCTATGGTGGCCGACAACAATTCGGTGGTCTACCACAAGGCGCCGCGCTGCACCACCTTGCAAAATTTTCGCTACGTGATTGACGACCAAGCCCGCGGCTCTTTTGAGGGTATGATACACGTTGCCGAGGGTGCGCATCACACCAACGGCGAACAAAACAATCGCAATGTCCTGCTGTCCAACGGTGCCCGTATGCACTCTTTGCCGCAGCTCGAGATATACTGTGACGACGTCAAATGCGGCCACGGCAGCGCCACCGGACGCCTGGACGAGCGCCAGATGTTCTATATGCAAAGTCGCGGCATTCCTGCCGCCGAAGCACGCACGATGCTCATCCAGGCCTTTATGGCCGACATTTTGGATTCCATACGACTTGAACCGCTGCGCCTGCGTCTGCAGATACTTGTAGACAATCGCCTGCGTCGTGATACCGCTCCTTCGGGATGCGCCGACTGCAACATTTGTCCGCAATAAATACTACAAGACAATGTCAGATACCAAATTAGACATCGAGAATATACGCGGCCAATTTGCCATACTCAGCCGCAAGGTCAACAATCGACCGCTTGTCTACCTGGACAATGCAGCCACTTCGCAGACCCCGACACGTGTCCTCAACACCCTCGAGGAGATGTACACCTGTCACCATGCAAATGTTCATCGCGGCGTACACAGCATCTCGCAGGAAGCCACAGACCGTCTTGAGCATGTGCGCCGGCGTGTAGCCATGCGTTTGGGCGCCGCCTCGGACGAGGAAATTGTCTTTACGCGCGGTACCACCGAATCCGTCAATCTTGTGGCCGATACATATTGCAGATTGCTGTCGCCCGGTGATGAGATACTTGTGACAGTCATGGAGCATCACTCGAACATCGTCCCTTGGCAACTGGCGGCCCGACGTAACGGGCTGAAAGTCCGTGCCGCCGGCATCCATCCTGATGGTGCACTGGACCTCGACTCGGTGTCCGCCATCCTGTCCGAGGGACGTGTGCGCCTTGTCGCCGTTTGCCATGTCTCCAACGTCTTGGGTACGGTCAATCCCGTGCGTCGTATCGCCGATATGGCCCATGCCGCCGGTGCCGTCGTTCTGGTGGACGGCGCTCAAGCCGCCGCGCACATGCGCATAGACGTGGCCGCCCTTGGCGCCGACTTCTATGTCTTTTCGTCGCACAAAATGTATGGGCCTACAGGCGTCGGCGTCCTATACGGGCGACGCGAATTGCTGGAGAAGATGCCGCCTTATCAAGGTGGCGGTGAGATGATTGCGCACGTTGACATCGATCATACGACATTTGCCGATTTGCCTTTCAAATTTGAGGCCGGGACACCCGACTTCACCGCCGTGGCTGCCTTCGATGCTGCTTTCGACTTCATAGACAGCATCGGCATTGATGCTATGGCCACCCACGAACATACGCTGCTTGACGAGACCACGCGTCTGATGCGCGACCATCTACCGGGCGTACGCATCTTCGGCACAACGCCCGACAAAGAGCCCGTGATATCGTTCCTCCTCGATGGTATACACCACTACGACACCGGGATGCTACTGGACCAACTCGGCATAGCCGTCCGCACCGGACACCATTGCGCTCAACCGCTGATGACCGCCCTCGGTATCGAAGGATGCGTCCGAGCCTCATTTGCTGTGTACAACACTATAGACGAAGTACACGCCTTTGTAGACGGGCTTGTCCGCGTCCAAAATATGATAAAGAATTAATACACCCAAAGACGGCGTTATGCCACGTACAGCTCAGCAAAGTATGAACAAAACGATACTCATAGCACTGACGATATTTCTTACAGCGGTCTTTTACGGATGCTCCGGGTCTGACTCCTTCGATGTTAAGGGCCATATAAAAGGCGATGCAACCATCAATCTCAGAGCATTATACTACGTCGACGGGGCACTTCAAAGCTCGATATTCCCTGCCGATCGCGGCTCGTTCACCTTCAAAGGGCGAGCACCCGAAGGCGCCGTCATCGAGATTTTGGACAACGACTATCGCCTTCTCGGGCGCTTCTATGCAGTGAACGGCGATGAAATAGACGTGACCATAGATCCCCAATCGCCCGCGTCAGCTAAAGTCAACAAAGGCAACGATATAGCAATGCGCTTGGCACAGTGGCTCAATTCCAATGCCAAAACGCTGGATAGTCGTAACAGTAAAGCCATCAATGCTTTGGCAGCGAAGTATGTCAAGGCCCATCCGCAAGATATCGTCTCGACGCTTATTGTCACCACGATATATGACGCATCGGCCGACCCGGAAGGAGCATCTAAGTTGCTGTCTATCATCACCCCCGAGGCTCGTCCGACGGCGCTTACAGACGCCTTTGCCACGCTGCTGACGTATGCTGATACGAGCGCGGGCAAACGGCGTGTGTCTCCGTTGACGCTTATGGCTCAGGGTGATACGGTGACCACATTCAGCCCACGCAAGCACCGACTCAGCCTCCTGGTATTCTCTGACGAAAATTGCGGGCGTGCCGACAGTATCGTCCCGGCGCTGCGCCGCCTTCGCAAGGCCCACACCGATAAGTCATTGGGTATAATAGACATATCGTTGGATACAGATACCCTGGCATGGCTGCGCAGTACTCGTAACGACACCGCTACCTGGGAAGTCGCTTGGGGAACCGGCGGAATAGCTTCGGCAGCGCTGAGGCCGTTGGCCATACCCCGCCTTCCGTACTTCATCGTCACGGACAGTATCGGCTCGCAGGTTTATCGCGGCGCATCCATATCGCAGGCCCTCAGGCAAATAGATAAATAGCCCATAATCAGCTAATAACATCCGTATGCTTGTCAAGATACACGGCGCCGCCATCCAGGGCATTGATGCCATAGGCGTGGACATTGAATTGACCGCGGTTCACAACCCTTCGACCGTTATTACTATCGTGGGCCTGCCCGACACTGCCGTCAAGGAGTCGGTAGACCGCGTGCGCTCGGCCATACGCGAAAGCGGATACGCTGTGCCTACCGGGATTACGACCATAAACCTCGCTCCGGCGGATGTCAAGAAGGAGGGTAGTGCTTACGACCTGCCAATAGCCATCGCGCACCTTATAGCCAACGAGGTGATTTCGGCGCCTTCGGTGGATCGCTTTATGATTATGGGCGAGTTGTCGCTTGACGGCAGCGTACGCCCCATACGCGGAGCCTTGTGTATGGCCATCTTAGCACGCAATGCCGGCTTTGACGCCATCATCTTACCGAGAGACAATGCGGCCGAAGCTGCCGTTGTAGATGGCATCGATGTTATAGGCGTCGAAAATCTCAAGCAGGTGGCCAATCTGTTATGTGGGGCGGCGGATATCGCACCCACGCGCAGTGATGTAGATGCGCTGTTTGCCACGACGGATAATGACAATGCTTTGGATTTCAGTGATGTGCGAGGTCAGCAGGAGGTCAAGAAGGCTCTGGAGATAGCCTGCGCAGGCGGCCACAATATCTTGATGATAGGGTCGCCGGGCTCGGGCAAGTCTATGATGGCCAAATTGCTGCCCACGATTTTGCCGCCGCTGACGCTGGAAGAAGCGCTGGAAACCACGCGTATACATTCCGTGGCCGGCAAGCTGACCGGCGGCAGCCACCTGCTTACGCGCCGCCCGTTCCGTGCACCGCACCATACAATTTCGCCTGTCGCACTTGTCGGTGGCGGAGTCAACCCCATGCCGGGCGAAATTTCGCTGGCGCATAACGGCGTATTGTTCCTTGACGAATTTCCGGAATTCAACCGCCAGGTGCTGGAAGTGCTGCGCCAGCCGCTTGAGGATGGCGACATCTGCGTCAGTCGTGCCAAATATTCGGTGACGTATCCGGCGCGTTTTATGCTCGTAGCATCGATGAACCCCTGTCCGTGTGGCTATTACAACCATCCCACGCGTATGTGCACCTGCCCTCCGGGCGCGGTGTTGCGCTATAAAAACCGCATATCCGGGCCACTGTTGGACCGCATCGACCTGCACGTTCAGGTCCAGCCGGTGGACTTCAATACTCTCGCCGACAGCACGCCGGCCGAAAGCAGCGCCGAAATACGAGCACGCGTCATTGCCGCTCGCGAAATACAACGTCGCCGTTTTGCCGACATCGAGGGCGTGCATTGCAATGCACAAATGAATAGCAACTTGATACGTCGATTCTGCGCTATAGACGACCGTGGCCGAGCAATACTCGAGCGGGCGATACGCCTGTACGGTTTTTCGGCAAGAGCTTACGACCGTATATTGCGCGTGGCCCGCACCATCGCCGACCTCGAAGGCCTTGATGCAATTGATGCACGTCATATAGGACGTGCGTGCATGATGCGCTCGTTCGAGCGCGAGGACTGGGGCGTGACCAACCTCAATCCCTCCAAACGCCAAAGCTGACGCCTCCTCGGCAAGTTTCTTGGCCCCACATGGTACATCTTAATAAATTAAAACAATTAAGATTCGGTGAAACTGAAATAAATTATCACTAAAAACCCGGCTGTTGTTGCATTCCGGGATTTGCCCAAATATACCCATTATGAATCAAGAGCAAACACAAAGCATAGTGCGAGAAAAGATCCGCTTTGGCGAACCGCGCAAATACAATGTGGTCATATACAACGACGAACAAACAACGATGGATTTCGTTATCACTATGCTTATGAGCGTTTTTGCCATGAGGCAAGATGACGCTACGTCGCTGATGCTGAAGATACACAACGAGGGTGTCTGCTTTGTCGGTCCGTACTCTTACGACATTGCAATGTCTAAGGCGCGAAAGGCTACCGATATGGCACGTCGCAGCGGTTTCCCTCTACTTGTTACAGTCGAACGCGCAGATACATAGATATATGAATAAGTTGAATTGCACAGCTTTTGTTCCGTATATTCTGGAACAGAGTAGAACGGTATGTTTGGATTATCGCCATGAGTTTGTCATGCCCGAGCACTTTTTGCTGGCTATGATAAGCAACGATTTCACATGCAAAGTATTAGACCGTTATACGAAAATCGAGCTGTTGGCTCAAGGCGTCAAAGAATATATTAAAAGCCTCGACCGTATTCCCGAATGCGACGTTTGGTACCCGGAATATTCGGCTCAGTTTTCCGAGATGGTTCACGAGGCGTTGAAATTAGCGATGCAAAATGGCGATGATTGCGTTTGTCTGGGGCATTTGGTGCGGGCAATGCTTGACCTGAGAGATTCGTGGGCTGCCTTTTTGCTGAAGCAAAATCTGTTTCACCAAAACGATAAACAAAATCTTGCAGATGCGCTGACAAAAGCTACCGATTTTGATGGTAAATGCGGGTATGAGCACGAGGTTTCCCGGGATTGCGCGTCGTACTACAATGACGATGATTTTAATGAAGAGTTCTATGACGGCGATGGCGAAGACGGCGATGGCGAAGACGATGATGCTGAGGACGTTAATGTCGCAGGCAAAGATGTCAATAACAATAACCGTAATGAGACGAAAGCCTCAACCGACATAGTCGGTGATTTTACCAATGATGTATTTTATGCCACTCCATCCGGTACACAGGAGTGGCGCAATTGGGTTGTGTGTATGAATGATCGATATGGCGAGTATAACCCGCTTGTAGGTCGTCAACGCGAGTTGCAACGCACCATACAAGTGCTCTGCCGTAGAGACAAGAACAATCCGTTGCACATCGGCGAGTCGGGCGTAGGCAAGACGGCGCTCGTTTGGGGTCTGGCTCGCCTTATCAATGAAGGTAAGGTGCCTCAGCGGCTCAAGGGAAGCCGAATATACAGCCTGGATGTAACCACTCTGATGGCCGGTGCGCAATATCGCGGCGATATGGAAAACCGTATCAAGACGATAGTGGATGGCGTCATCGGCGAATCGGACAACAATATTATATATATAGACGAGATACACATGCTTGTCGGAGCGGGGAACAACGGAATCGGCCCCGGAGATGCATCCAATGTACTCAAGCCATACCTCGATAATGGTAAAATACGCTTTATAGGATCAACAACTTACGAGGAATACAACCGCTATTTCGCCAACTCGAAAGGCTTTATACGCCGTTTCCTACAGATTGATATCGCCGAGACATCGTTGGAAGAGACCAAGAACATCTTGCGACAGCTAAAGCCGCGCTACGAGTCATTCCATGGCGTCAAGTACAAGGATGATGCATTGGTCTTTGCCGTAGAAGCCGTAGCCAAGCATATTCACGACCGATTCCTGCCGGACAAGGCTATAGACCTTATAGACGAAGCCGGCGCTGCGGCCGAAATCAACGGGCGCCGCCGCAATGTCACACGAAAGGATGTCGCCGCCGTCCTTTCGAAGATGTGTCGCGCTGAGGCGATAGCCGAAACATCAAATGACGATGTGCAGAATCTTGCCTCCCTTCGCTCACGGATGCTTTCGCAGATATTCGGACAGGACGAGGCGGTACGCTCCGTCGTCGAGGCGGTGCAGATGTCGCGTGCCGGCCTAACGGACGACAATAAACCCGTTGCATCGTTGCTGTTTGTCGGCCCCACGGGTGTGGGCAAAACCGAATTGGCGCGAGTCTTGGCTCGGGAACTCGGATTGGAATTGGTGCGCTTTGATATGAGCGAGTATTCCGAGAAGTATAATGTGGCCAAGTTGATAGGCGCGCCGGCCGGATATATAGGCTATGATGACGGAGGCCTGCTCACTGACGCCATACGACGAGCTCCGAGTTGTGTACTACTTATGGACGAAATCGAAAAGGCACATCAGGATATATACGATATATTGCTGCAAGTGATGGACTACGCGTGCTTGACAGACAATAAGGGACGACGTGCCGACTTCCATAATGTCATACTCATAATGACATCAAACGCCGGTGCCCGGTTCGCTGCTCAAGCTTCGGTTGGCTTCAACAGCAGCGTCACTCGCGGCGATGCTATGCTCAAGGAAATCAAAAAGACTTTCAAACCCGAATTTCTTAATCGTCTGTCGGGGACTGTGGCGTTCCGTGATATGGACCTCAAGATGGCAACTCTTATATTACACAAAAAGTTGGACGATCTTAGCGCAAAACTCAAGGCTCGCAATGTAACAATGGCCGTCTCGCCCGAGGCGGAGGAATACCTGCTGCATCTAGGCTTTACGCCCGAATATGGAGCACGCGAGATCGAACGTGTCGTATCGCGGACACTCAAACCGATGCTGGTTCACGAAATACTCTTCGGACGGTTGCGCAACGGTGGCAACGTCCTTATTGAAATCAAAGATGGCCGTATATCAATTGGATGACGAATTATGGTTCCCCGATCCGCACCTGGGCGAGGACGACGGATTTGTGGCAATAGGCGGCGACCTATCGGTCGAACGATTACTACTGGCTTATTGCCACGGCTTTTTCCCTTGGTTCGCTTACCGGTATAGTGCCGAACCACAATGGTACTGCCCATTGGACCGCTTTGTGATTTTCCCCAAGGAAATACATATCAGTCACTCGATGCGTCAGATGATGCGTCGTAACGAATATGCTCTGACCATAAACCGCGATTTCGATGGCGTGATACGCGGCTGCGCATCTGTCAATGGTCGTGACGGCCATTCATGCGCATGGCTCGGCCCCGACATCATTGCCGCATACACGGAGCTGTATCGTCAAGGATACGCATTTAGCGTGGAGGTGTGGCGTGGTGGCGTAGGAAAACAATTGGATGGCGCAGAATTGGTCGGAGGACTGTATGGCGTCTCTGTATGCAATGCTTTTTTTGGCGAAAGTATGTTCTCGCTTGTGCCGGATGCTTCGAAATTGGCATTGATATTTTTGGCTCGGGTAATTGATAAACTCGGCATGTCATTTATCGATTGCCAATTCGAAACGCCGCACCTTCGCTCTATGGGCGGCCGTCATATTACGTACGATGAGTATATGGATATGCTTACGGCGAAGTATACACCTGATTGAACGTGTCCTCCGTGCTGTTGAGTTGGTAAAATGCTATCTAACACGGCGGTATAGAGCCGCTTGATGTGGTGATTTGCTTTCTTTTTGTATGTTTTGCTTTTATTTAATGGTTAAACTCTGTTAAAATTCGAGAAAAAAGGTGGGAAGATTTTGCTATTGTCGAAAAAGGGCGTAACTTTGCATCCGCTTTCGGGAACAAACGG
>CAKTOT010000066.1 GCA_934590135.1 uncultured Muribaculaceae bacterium | reverse complement strand
ACACAATAGTACCCAAAGAGGTGGGCACGCTCAATATCCCTTCATGGAATTTTGTATACTTTGACCCAACAGCCGGACGATACATAACCATAAAGCAAAAGGGGTACAACCTCAGCGTGATACGTGGCTCGGCATCTTCAGCCGAACAAAAGGAAATAGGCGAAGGAATTAAGGATATACACTATATCCACCGTATCGACACCACAGCCCTTGCACATAATCCCGAGCGCACATTCTTCGGTGCCCTATACGCGCTATTGTACCTGCTCTCCTTAGCCGCTTTCCTAACCACTATCATCGTATACCGCAAGCACATACGCGCCAACAGCGACCTGGCTGCGCGTCGTACCGCTCGCGCCAATAAGGTGGCCACCAAGCGGCAGCGCTTGGCGGCCAAGGCCCTGGCGGCAAATGACGCCGACGCCTTTCACGAAAGCCTGGCACGCGCACTTTGGGGATATATCAGCGACAAGCTCCGTATTCCATCATCGGCGCTCACTCGCGACAATATCCGCGAAAAACTGCTCGAAAACGGCATAAGCGAAGAGCTTACAGACCGCACAATCGCCATCTTAGACCAGTGCGAAATGGCTCGATTCACTCCGGACAGCACTTCACCGGAACACCTCAAAGGCCTGTTTGACGAATCTTCAGCCGTCATCAAAGCCGTTGAAAGCACTAAGAAACAACCCACCAAAGCATCCGCAAAAGCATGATGAGAAAATCACACAACATATTGCGATACACGGTTTTGGCCATAATTACATCCTTCTGCATAAACGCTGTCGCCGCTCAGACCGCAGTCAAGACCGAAAACGCAGCCACCCTCTCGGCCAAAGCCGATTCGGCATATAATTCGAAGGACTATACCGAGGCCGCAGACCTATACAAAACCATAATCAAGGAATACGGCGTGTCATCCGACCTATACTACAATTTGGGCAACACCTACTTTCGTATGGGCAAAGTCTCGCAAAGCATTCTTGCATACGAACGCGCTCTCAAAATAGACCCTTCAAACCGAGACGCACGTACCAACCTTAACTTTGTCAATACAACCCTCGAAGACAAACCGGAAGACAATTCATCCATACTTGGCAAACTCCATTCGGGAGTCATAGCCTTAATGTCTCCAAACGCCTGGGCCCGGACCGCTTTCGTCTTGTTTGTCATAATTATAGGGCTCGTTGCCGTATACCTATTTTTAACTAATGTCACCATACGAAAAGTAGGGTTCTTCGGCGCAATCGTGTTATTCATAATATTCCTATATACCGCCATCGTTGCCTACCAAAGCGCGATGGCCATAGACAATGACGACATCGCCATTGTCACCGTGCCCTCGGCCAACCTTACGCCTGCACCCTCAGACAAGACCGACAAAAACGACAAAATAGTACCCGTACACGAAGGCACACGCCTCGTAATTATTGACTCGGTGAACACAGCCGGCAACGCCGGAGCTCAACTATGGTACCATGTAAAGGTCAACAACTCCACCGCTGCATGGATCGATGCCTCTAACGTCGAACGCATTTGACGGCAATAATACATCTATCAATACATTACGAACTATCACAAGCCCAAAACGCAAAACTTATGTCGTAAAACATAAAAAAAAACTATATTTTTTTTTGGTCAACTCACAAAAGACCACTAAATTTATACCCACAATAACGACAAAAGGCTCTCCTCACGTATCAATAACATATAATAATCACCCATACTAACCGATACCATCATGACTAAGACTATCAGCTTCAATGATTTGCGCAAACTCAAAGACAGTCTGCCCGACGGCTCGATGCACCGCATCGCCGATAAGCTCAATATCACTGTTCAGACCGTACGCAACTACTTCGGCGGCAGCAACTACGATTTCGGCAAAAACTGCGGCGTACACATCGAACCCGGTCCTAACGGCGGTATCGTTGTCCTTGACGACTCCACTATCTACGATATGGCCGTGGAGATCCTCCAAGAGCAAGAAAACAAAGACTGAGAAACACTCAGCCTATACCAATACTCGACACAGTATCTGACCTATGGATGTCTTGCACACGCGAGGCATCCATAGGCTATATCAATGAACTTAACCGACTTATACACTTATGCGACTTATCACCGTTGCCATACACACTTACGACCGCGCAATAGAGCTGAAAAACCTCCTCGAAAAAGAAGGCATCGAAGTGCTGTTGCAAAACGTCAATCTCGAGCACCCGACAGTATCGTCCGGCGTACGCGTTCGCATACACGAAAACGATCTGCCACTGGCGTTACGCATCATTGAGCATCGCGAGATTTTTACGCCTATGCCATCGCCATTCAACGAAAAATCGCATTGTGTACTTGTCCCGGTTGACTTCAGCGACCATTCGATTAATGCTCTCGAAGTCGCATTTGCCTTGGCTCGTAGACATAATGCACAGATACGGCTACTATACTCATTCATAGATCCGTATGTCGCAGGAAATATGCAGCTCAGCGATCAGCTCACCTACGAAATAGCCGACAATGATGCCCGCCGTAAAATCGAGGAGGATGCACACAAACGCATGGACGAATTTGCCGGCAAGGTGCGTTCCAAAATCAAGTACGGAGAACTTCCTCCGGTAGTATTTGATACGATTGTTATGGAAGGCGTTCCAGAAGACGCAATCATCGAATATGCCAAGGCCAACCCGCCCTACCTCGTGGTCATGGGCACTCGAAGCTACGCCAAGAAGCAGGAACAAATGATAGGAAGCGTATCGGCCGAAGTTCTTGACAAATGCCTGTTCTCTGTGCTGACAATTCCACAAGGCATAAAGGTAAACATCGAAACCGAAAACATCCGTATACATTTCTTTACCAATCTCGAGCAGCAAGACCTCCTGGCCTTGGATACAATGTCGCGCATCTTCAATAACATTTCAGCCAAAGTCACTCTGGTGCACCTTCCGGCCAAAAGGCGACCTTTCGAACGCTCCAATACAGAATCGTTGCTCAACGTCATGTCTTTCTGCAAGAAAAATTTCCCGAATTTCGAATTTGACACAATGAGCATAGACGCAGATTGTGCTGCCGAGCAATTCAGATGCTTGGTCAAAGACAACCCCGCAGACATCCTCGTCATCCCCAACAAAAGGCAAAACGCCTTTGCCCGACTATTCAACCCCGGATTGGCGCACAAGATGATATTGAACGCGGACATTCCGATGCTGGCCATCCCGGTTTAACCGGAGTACACCGATTGCGGCTAATCCGCAAACGTAAGGCCGGACACCGCATCCAGGCGTCCGCGAAGTCGCTCGACATTATCTTCGCGAATCTCCACCACCATCAAGCAACTATTGTCAAACGATTGTTCCACAACCGTGCACTCCTCGCTTTTGACCACCTTCATAACATCATTCATAGCCAAATACGGGAAAGTGAATACAAACCGGCATTGACTATGACATTCGACAGCTGGCACGGACTGTAACGCCAAGCGAGCCGCCTCGCGATAAGCGGCAATCAGGCCCGACGGCCCGAGTTTTATGCCGCCGAAATAGCGCACAACGCCCACAACGACATCCGTCAATCCAAGCGAGTCTATTTGGCCCAATATCGGACGACCGGCAGTGCCGGAAGGCTCGCCGTCATCCTGAGCCAAACGCCGTCCGTCTCGCGTTGCAAAAGCCCAGCACACGTGCCGTGCATCGTGATAACGATTGCGCAGCGATTGCACGAAAGTGCGTGCATCTTCCTCGCTGTCAACGTGATGGGCATACGCTATAAAACGGCTCAGCTTTTCTCTCAACTGACCTTCGCCTTCTTCTTGTATCGTGTAATATGTGTCGGACATAAATAGATTTTTTCGGCCGTGATGCGTCATTGCGCATACTTCGCGTCCGTTTTCACAACACAAAGTTAGTGCATTTTTGCTTTAACGCATACATCCGACCGCAGACCGAGCACATAATTCTTTTCCCAAAAGCGGTCAGAGCGCCCATCGTATATATGACTTAGTCCCGACAGCCTTAAACATTCGGGCTAACTCATAAGACAATATGCTTTCGGTTAAAAAATGTTGCAAACCGACATTTACAGATATTTATTTGTACATTTACACCGCAAAGTGCACAGCCGTTACAACGGCCGTTCTTTGAAACTATATCATACTTTTATCCATATACGAACAACAATAGCCACAATACACCCGACCATGAAGATTGTATTCAGCGTCAATTACCGCACCAATTGGGGCGAGAACCTCGTACTTACGGGCAACATCGCTCATTTGGGCTCCAACAACATCGACACAGCCGTACCGATGAAACTACTGGGCACGGACAAATGGACTGCCGAGATTGACATCCCGGCCAACACTCCGGACTTCGAATACTCCTATGTAGTACGCCGCGATGATGGCAGCACCAAGCGCGAATGGGGTCATCCGCACCACTTCTATATGCCCGGCGATGCAGGCCACGCCGTATACGTCAACGACCGCTGGCAAGACCAACCGTGGGACAAGCCATACTACTCGTCCGCAATCGCCGATTGCATCAACCATCGAACCGATGCTTCCACATCGAAGCGAGTACTGCCTTGCGCCGGTATGGTCACCATACAGGTATGGGCCCCTATGATACGTCCCGAACAGATTCTCGCAGTCTGCGGCGAGACACCGTCATTAGGCAAATGGGATACGGCACAAGCGGTAGCTATGTCCGCACACGACTTCCCGATGTGGAGCGTCAATATACCGGCAGCCGGACTCAGCGTTGCCACCGAATACAAGTTCGTGATTCTCGACAAAAATTCCGGCAAACTCGTGGCTTGGGAACTGGGCAACAACCGCACCCTCGGGACACAGCCCACGCGAGACACCGCCACGCTGCTTACCGGAATGCGGTTGCGCAACCCTCTGGCACCTTGGCGCGGAGCCGGCGTTGCCATCCCCGTATTCTCGATACGTACACGCAACGACTTCGGCGTCGGCGACTTCTACGACCTCACATTGATGGTCGATTGGGCCGCGATGACACATCAAAACTTTATACAAATCCTGCCTATCAACGATACCACGATGACAGGCACATGGACGGATTCGTATCCCTATAACGCCAATTCGACATTCGCGCTCCATCCTATGTACCTGCGCCTTGAGGCAGTGGGCGAACTGCACGACCCGGCACGTCGCAAACACTATCGCGACCTGGCCGCCGAGCTCAATGCTCTGGAAACAGTCGACTACGAACGTGTCACCCATGCCAAAGCCGAATACGTACGCGAGATCTACGCCCAAGACGGCGCCAAGACCATCGCCTCGGCCGACTTCAAAGCCTTCGTAAAACGCAACGCCGGATGGCTGCCCGATTACGCGGCTTTCTGCGTCCTGCGCGACCGCTGCGGCACCGCCGATTTTTCGCAATGGGGCAAATATGCCAAATATTCCAAAGAAGCGGTCAAGAAACTGACCAAAGAAGCCGCCGATGAGATAAACATCGTGTACTTCACTCAATACCACCTTGACAAACAGCTGAAAACCGTACGCGACTATGCACACGGCAAAGGCGTGGCCATCAAGGGCGACATTCCTATCGGCATATCGCGCACAAGCGTGGACGCATGGACCGATGCACGCCTGTTCAATATGGACTGCCAAGCCGGTGCGCCGCCGGACGACTTCTCCGTTCTGGGTCAAAACTGGGGATTCCCCACCTACAACTGGGAAGAAATGAACCGTGACGGATTTGCATGGTGGAAAGCACGCTTCCGCAAAATGTCCGAATACTTCGATGCATACCGCATAGACCACGTCTTGGGCTTCTTCCGCATTTGGGAAATACCCATGGACGCCGTACACGGCCTGCTGGGCACCTTCAATCCCGCCCTGCCCTTCACCCCGGACGAACTGCGATACAACTACGACTTCTGGATAGACGTAGACCTGCACACCACGCCGTTCATCATGGATTACTTCCTGGGCGACTTCTTCGGCGAATACACCGACGAAGCACGCAAGACCTTCCTCGTCGATGTCGGATACGGACGCTACAAACTGCGCCCCGAATTCGACACACAACGCAAGGTCGCCGACCACTTCGGCTCACTGCCCCAAGACGACAAAAACACTCGGCTGTGCAACGCTCTGCTGGGCCTTATAGACAACGTACTGTTCATCGAAGACAGCCGCGAAAAAGGCAAGTATCACCCGCGCATATCGGCTCAATACACCTATATATACCGCTCACTCAACGACTACGAGCGCTGGTGCTTCGACCGATTATACAACGACTTCTTCTATCACCGTCACAACGACTTCTGGTACGGTAAAGCCATGTGGAAACTGCCACCGCTCATCGAAGCCACGGACATGCTCACCTGCGCCGAAGACCTCGGTATGATTCCGGATTGCGTACCCGCCGTGATGCAGCACCTCGAGATACTGGCTCTGGAAATACAGCGTATGCCCAAGGACCCCAATCTCACCTTCGGCGATACACACAACTACCCGTATTACTCGGTATGCACCACATCGACACACGACATGGGCGGCATACGCGTATGGTGGGAAGAAAACCGCGAAAAGACACAGCGTTACTTCAACGAAGTGCTGCAACAAAACGGTACAGCACCTTATTTTGCCGAGCCGTGGATATGCGATGCAATCGTAAATTTGCACCTCAAGTCACCATCAATGCTGTGCATTCTGCCGCTGCAGGACTACCTGGCTATGGACGGAAAACTGCGACGCGATAACCCCAAGGACGAAATCATCAACGTCCCGGCCAATCCGCGCCACTACTGGCGCTACCGTATGCACCTGAATATGGAGAACCTCATGAAAGCCAACGACTTCAACGACAAGTTGCGCAGTATGATAGACAACGCCGGACGCTGACACCGGTATAGGCACTCCTTTACGCACTGCACAACACAACACAACATAACATAACACAACACAACACAGCACAGCATAACAAGAACATCACGCCATGACCATAGACGCCGAAGACCTGCGGGCCCAGTGCCTGAAAATGCGGTACAGCCGACGCCTTGTCGAACCCGAAGTATTCCCCTCCGAACAGGAGTGGGAATACATCACCGGGCGCGCCATGACCGGCATAGGCTCGAGCCTCTACCGCAAGTATCTGGTATCTTGGAGTCTGCCCGAAGACGAGCGTACGGACATACACTGCAGCGCGCTCCAATGGTTTCCGCAATATATTGCAGCCGTGCCGCGCGACTACGCCTTAGGCGTTGTCTACGGCGACATATCTTCTTGTCCCCAAGGCACCCTTGCCGTAATATACAAGGCACGCCTATTTGACGCCGATATGCTGCGCGATGTGCTGCACTCCACCGAGCCCCTGTCGCCTCCATTTCCGCAAGGATACTACCCGTTGACATTCGTTGTCGAATGTCTGGACGCATACCAGCCGGAGTACACAGACGACACCCTCGAATCGATGCGCGAATTATATCGCGACATCACCGACCCGGAGCCGCTGGGACGCATCACCGACAGCCGCGCAATCTTCGGCGGCGGCACCAAGTACGAGTGTCCGCAAGGACACATCAACGATGCCGGCCAAGAATACTGCACCCAACCCGGCTGCGGCCTCAACATCTACGGGTTGCGCCAACGCCACGAGGCCCTCATCGCCGCCTTCGCCGAGCGCATAGAAGCCCTTGCCGCCCTCCTTGCCCGCTGACAGCAGCGCATTTACGCCCTGCCAAGGGTTGACCGAAGGGCGTTAAGGTAATAAGGGGGGGTAATATCTTTAATGTCTCTAAGGGCTTCATACCCGAAGCCACTATTGCCTTAATTCATCGAACTTTTCGGGCACCTCGAAAAAGTATTTTTGCGTGTCCGAAAAATCTTACCTAACTTTGCAATAAGTCTTGGCACGCGCGTAAGGTGACGCAGAGCCGTCCCGTACAAGTGCTTGTGCCTTAGACCTTACATTTTTGATAAAAAGCGTATATCTACGCTTGTTCTTGGCTGCCTGGAACGTCGAACACTCCAAAATACACCACAGAACATAGCAACGATAGGCGCCACGGTATGTATTTACCAACCAAGACACGCTCCGGGAGACATCAAAAACTCCCGGGGCAGGTCTTGGGTTACGTACATATATACAGCGTGGAGTCGGCGTTGTTTGCTCTTGGTGTACTGGCAAGTTCGACGGCCACAGGTAGCGGAGCGAGCAACGACCCGGCTCCCGCTTTTTTTACCCCCCCATGCACAAACCACTCGCTGCCATACGGAGCCTACGGCACACACCGCAGACACCGCATGCCATCGTCGTCACTTATAGACATACTTGAGAATGACCTCGACCCGCAGGTCCTTGCGCTATTGCTCAAGGATCATACGGTCAGTCGCGGTATGCCTGAGGGCGAGCAGCGCAATATCATCTGGGCTACAGACGATTACGCCGACTTAGGCGCGGGCTATGGTTACCATGACGAGATTCGTCCCGAACTGGTTGTCGGCGTCCACGGACGCGTCATACAGCCGCGTGTGCTCAAGACCCGCGAATGTCAGCAAAGCCGCTCACGCGACAAGGCGGAAGTCTTCACCCCGGCGTGGATATGCAATGCACAGATCAATCTTGTGGACGGAGCCTGGTTTGGCCGCAACGGCGTGTTCAACAACGAAAATGACGACCGCACATGGACTGTTAACCACGATAAGGTGGCGTTCCCGGCGGGTAAAACATGGATGGACTATGTGCGTGACGTTCGCCTCGAAATCACATGTGGCGAGGCGCCATACCTTGCAAGTCGCTATGATGCCGTATCGGGTCGATCCATACCTATCGGTCGACGCATAGGCATCCTTGACCGCAAACTGCGGGTCATCGGCGAGAATACGGAGACTTCGGGCGAATGGCTCAAAGCCGCCGCCATAGCCTTCCAAAGCGTCTACGGCTACGACTGGCAGGGCGATAACGTCGTCCTCGCTCGCGAGTCGCTGTTGTATTCCTTTATCGATTATTATCGCGACAAATTCGGCAAGGATCCTTTGAAGCGGTCTTTGCTGCAAATCGCATATATCGTTTCATGGAACGTCTGGCAGATGGACGGTCTCAAGTGCGTAATCCCAGACACCTGCGGACAACCTACGGTCGAGCACAGCCTTTTCGGCGACGAGGTTGTCCAACACCCGTGCGAAGGATGTCGTACGGGCGACATTCATCGGCACAACGGAATATACTGCCTGATACGCGACTGGCGCAAGAAACCGCGCGACCGCCAAGTCGAGCCTTTTGTGAACTCAATCCCTAAATAGCCCCATATACCATGCTCTTCGATTCGACACTCAAGCCCAAACTAATTTACGTCTTCCGTATCAACGATAAAGACCATGCCGGATGCCTGAAAATCGGCGAAGCCACACTGCCCGACGGCAGCGATTTCGGCGGATTTGCCCCACGCTCGCACGCCTTAAATCAGGCGGCCAAGAAGCGTATCGACCAATACACTCGTACAGCCGGAATCAGCTATGAGTTATTGTATACCGAAGTGACATTATACTTCGGCGGAGGCACGGTCAAGTCTTTCAACGACAAGGCAGTACACGAAGTACTGCTGCGCAGCGGTATACGGCGGCGGACTAATGCCGGATGGGGCAGCGAGTGGTTCGAGACCGACCTTGAGACAGTGAAGAACGCCATCAAGGCGGTCAAAGAAGGGCGAAAATCACTTTCGTCCTCAGAAAAGACAGAGGGACAAAATCCCATCATCTTCCGACCCGAACAGAAGGATGCCATCGAAAAGACCGAGAAGCAATTTCGCCGAAGCAATCAAATGCTGTGGAATGCCAAGATGCGCTTTGGCAAGACATTGTCGGCGTTACAAGTGGTCAAGGATATGGGACTTAGCCGCACACTCATACTCACCCACCGCCCGGTGGTGGACGATGGATGGTACGAGGATTTCAATAAGATTTTCTATGACCGCAAGGATTACGCCTACGGCTCGCGCGACAAAGGGGAGTCTTTTGCCTCGCTCAAGGCACGTGCTCGAAGCGAGGCATTGCATTACGTGTACTTTGCCTCAATGCAGGACCTGCGCGGCTCGGAGCAAGTCGGCGGCAAGTTTGACAAGAATAACGAGATATTTTCCACGTCTTGGGATTTGCTAATAGTGGACGAAGCTCACGAGGGTACGCAAACCGAGCTGGGACAGAGCGTAATACACGAGTTAGTCAAGGACGACACAAAGGTGCTGTCGCTGTCGGGCACGCCGTTCAACCTCTTTGACGAATACAAGGAGAACGAGGTCTACACCTGGGACTACGTTATGGAACAAAAGGCCAAGGCCGAATGGGACCTGGAGCATTTCGGCGACCCGAATCCATACGCGGAGTTGCCTACTATGAACATATACACTTACGACCTCGGACGTCTGCTCAAGGAGTATATAGACGAGGATGTAGCCTTCAATTTCCGCGAATTTTTCCGCGTCAACGATTCGGGCGAATTTGTACACCACAAGGACGTGGCTGCATTCTTGGACCTGCTGTGCCGCAAAGACACGAACAGTGCCTACCCTTTCGCCACGGACGAGTATCGCAACAATTTCCGCCATACGCTGTGGATGGTTCCGGGCGTAAAGTCGGCACTTGCCTTGCAGCGAATGTTGGAACGTCATCCCGTCTTCCAGCATTTCCAAGTGGTGAACGTTGCCGGCGAGGGCGACCCGACGGAGGAGGAAAACGCGGAGGCGCTGGCTCTGCTGCGCTCCAAAATCGGCGACGACCCGGACGAGACGCGCACCATCACCTTGTCGTGCGGACGCCTGACCACCGGCGTCACCGTCCGCGAATGGACTGCCGTGCTTATGCTGTCGGGATCGCTGAATACAGCGGCGGCCGGATATATGCAGACAATCTTCCGAGTGCAGTCCCCGGCGACTATCAACGGACGTGTCAAGGAGAATTGCTATGTCTTTGACTTCGCGCCCGACCGCACGCTCAAGGTGCTGGCCGAGACGGCTAAGATTTCGACCAAAGCGGGCAAGACATCCTCGGACGACCGCACGGCCATGGCCGAGTTCCTGAATTTCTGCCCGGTCATCGGTATGGAGGGGTCACGGATGCGCAAGTTCGATGTGGACACGATGCTGCGCCAGCTCAAGAAGGTGTATATCGAACGCGTGGTCGCCAACGGATTCGAGGACGGATACCTGTACAACGACGAGCTGCTGAAGTTGGGAAAGGTTGAGCTCGAAGAGTTCAAGGAACTCAAAGGAATCATAGGTTCCACCAAGGCCATGCCGCGTACCAAGTCGGTGGATATCAACAACCAAGGCCTCACCAACGAGGAATACGACGAATTGGAAGACCTGGAGAAGCGCAACCGCTCCAAGAAGGGCAAGGACGAGATGTCGGAGGAGCAAAGGCGGCGCATCGAGGAGCTGAAGAAGCGCCGGAAGAACCGCGAGAATGCCATATCAATCCTGCGCGGCATCTCGATACGTATGCCGCTGATGATATACGGCGCGGACATCGAGGACGATGAGGAAATCACCATTGAGAATTTCGCCTCGAAGATTGACCCGCAATCGTGGGAGGAGTTTATGCCGCGCGGCGTGTCCAAGCAGCAGTTCAACACCTTTCGCAAGTACTATGACCCGGACATATTTGCGGCAGCAGCCAAGCGCATACGCGAGATGGCACGCAACGCCGACCGACTGTCCATAGAGCAGCGCATCGAGCGTATCACGCAGATATTCGCAACGTTCCGCAACCCGGACAAGGAAACCGTTCTGACGCCGTGGCGCGTGGTCAATATGCACATGTCGGACACCTTGGGCGGATATGCCTTCTATGACGAGGATTTCAAGACTCCCCTATCGGAGCCGCGCTTCGTGGATCGGGGTAAGGTTACGGCTGAGGTCTTCAACCCGCAGACGCACATCCTGGAAATCAATTCAAAGACAGGTCTATACCCGCTATATGTAGCTTACTCGATATATCGCGCACGCCTGCGCGAGCTGCTCACCTCGCCCGAATCAATCGAGGACGAATGGGCAGTATGGGCCAAAGCCGTCAGCGAGAATGTCTTCGTCGTCTGCAAGACCAAGATGGCACGCAGCATCACGCGCCGCACCCTCGTCGGCTTCCACCCCATCCGCGTCAATACATACACGCCGGATGACCTTATCAACAAAATCAAAAACCAACCGGACCTATTCATCAAAAAGGTCCATGACTTAGTAGGACAAAACGTGAAAATCAACGCAATAGTCGGTAATCCCCCGTACCAAATTCAAAATGAAGGGAAAGGCAATGGCGCAGATCCTGTGTATCATCTATTTATTGATATAAGCCACCAACTCGGTGAGAGAGCGTCTTTCATTCATCCTGCAAGATTCCTCTTTAACGCAGGCAAAACTCCCAAAGAGTGGAATAATAAAATGCTTAACGATCCTCACGTTAAAGTTGTCGAT
>CAKTOT010000065.1 GCA_934590135.1 uncultured Muribaculaceae bacterium | reverse complement strand
GTGTCCATGCATGGGGGGTCATGTCTAGTAGTAGGCCTGCAATAATTGCAAAGAATACCAGTGGATATGCGCTGACTATCTGTGGTAGCATGTCCCAATGTGGGCTTTCGGTGATTTGTGTAAGCATATCGCCGAGTGTTTCCATTGAAGGTGCGCGGAATACGGCGAATCCGATTACGATAAGCGTAAATGTGAGTATAATATTGAAGGCGATGGCGGGCATTGTGTTTTTGAGCCATTGCGGGGTGTGCCATATTTTGCGCAGGATCTTGTGTATAGCCAGCATTCCGCCGTGATATGCGCCCCATATCAGGTACATCCATGATGCGCCGTGCCATAGGCCTCCGATGACCATGGTGAGCATGAGGTTGGTGTACATGCGTATTTGGCTGCATCTGTTGCCGCCTAATGGTATGTATATGTAGTCGCGCAGCCATGTGGAGAGCGATATGTGCCATCTGTGCCAGAATTCGGTGGGGCTTTGTGATTTGAAGGGGGAGTTGAAGTTGTCTTTGAATCGGTATCCCAGAAGTAGAGCTATGCCGATTGCCATGTCGCTGTATCCCGAGAAGTCGCAGTATAGTTGGAGTGTAAATCCAATGGAGCCGAAGATGTTTTCTATGCCGGAGTATAGTGACGGATTTTCAAATATTCGGTCTACGAAGTTGCCGCTGATGTAGTCTGCTATGATGACTTTTTTGATGAGGCCTGTCATGATAAGGAAGAATCCTTCGCCGACCATAGCGCGTGTGGCTTCGGCGCGTGCTTGTATTTGCGGTATGATGTCGCGTGCGCGTACTACGGGGCCGGCAAGTAACGGCGGGAAGAATGTGAGGAAGAATGCGTATTCGAGGAAGTTGTGTACCGGGGGCATTTTGCCTCGATAGATGTCTACAATGTAGGATATTGACCTAAATGTGAAGAATGATATTCCGGCAGGTAGTATGATGTCGAGTGCGTCAAAGTGTGTGCCCGTGATATTTGCAAATGTTTCGTAGAGTAGGTTGAAGTACTTGAAGTACACGAGCATCCCTACATTTACGACTACGTTTAGGGCTACAATGGAGCGTTTGACCCATCGTTGGGCGGCGCAGCCCATCCATCGCCCGAGTAGGTAGTCGCTGACGCATACACCCATGAGTATGAAGCAACATTCGGCGCTGTTTTTGTAGTAGAAGTATAGTGAGAACAGGATGACAAACACCATCTTGGCTGTATGGTGGCGGCGCATCATGCGGTATATTGCAAGGAAGAGCAAGAAGATGAGCATAAATGCGCAGGTGTTGAACAACAGCGGGTTATGGCTGTCGTACAGTAGTGCGTTTGTCAGTGCGTTTGTGTCTATTGATTGGGCTATATTTTCCATTGTCTAAGTTGTGGAAGGGCTATGGGTGTAGTGTCAGCGACGGCGTTTGCGCCTTCCTTTGTTTCGTTTCTTTGAGGACTTGGTGCTTTTGTATTTTTTCTTCGAGGAGCGCGATTTTTTTGCCGTGGTCGTGCGTTTAGTTGTGGTTGTCGCGGCTTCGGTTTTTTGGGGTGATGATGATTGCGCTGCATCGTTTCGCGGTTCGGTGGCTAAGGCTGGTGTCGGTGCCTTGGCGAAGACTTTGCCTGCGAGGGCTGCGTCCAGGGCTTCGGCCAGGAGGTCGCCTTCGAGGTGGTATCCGGCCCATGTGCGGTGGATGCGGTCGCCTCCGAGCAGGTGAGCCGACAGCCAAAGCGTAGATGAGCCTTTGCCTCCGGCGACATCATACCAGTCCCAAGTGGCGATATGGTGTTGTTCGCCGTATCGGAGTATGGCCGAGCGTAGTCGGGCGATATTGCTGTTGACGGCGAATGAGCGCACTCGTTTTATTCGGGCACGTCTGCGCCGTTTGCGTCGTGTACGTACGGTGGTGTATACGCTTCGCTGGCATTCGGATGGTGTTGTCAGCAGTATGTGTACGCCGGGGTTGTGTGTGCGTATGTCTGTTACGAGTGTATTGATTTGTCGCATGAATGCCTCGTCGGAGATTTTTCCGAAGGCTTCGTTTGTGCCCAGGCTGATGATGACCAAATCCGGGGTTAGTTGTCGCAGGGATGTGCCGAATGAGCCGATATTGTTGTATTGTGAAAATGTGGCTCCGTTGTTGCCTATTGCGTGGTATCTGACGCCGTGGTCGTTGTATCTCAGGTCAAAGCCGTAGATGTTGCCGCCGGGGGCGTCTATTGTAATGGTGCATGACGATACTGCATGGTTGAGTACGGCAATAGTGGCGTTGAGACCTTGGATTTCGTCAAATGAGATTTTATTCGCGCCTGCTGTGACTGCCGAGATGGATATTTCGCCGCGTCCGTATATGGTGATGGCGTCAAATGGCTGTGCGTTTGTAATGTTGAATGACACTGCGGCGGCGGGCATAGCCAGTGATATTCCCGTAAATCCCATTGTCGTGGACCACGGCATACGCATAAGTTTGGCCGAGGCGAAAGAGGCCGGGGATGTGATGCGATAGTCGGTTGGTTGGTTTGTTCCGGCAAGGCGGAAGGGGATTATCAGTCCGCGTCCGGCGCTGCCGTATTGTTGCTGGAGGTGGCGTCTTACGCGTGAGGTGTTGCCTTCGGCTTGTATGTGCGAGTCTCCGATGTGTACGATGTCGAGGGTGCCGTGTCCGGCGGCGGCTTCTTTCAAGGTGTGTCTCAGTCCCGACCAGTCGGCGCCGTTGAGACATATTAGGTTGGCGCCGGAATGTATGAAGCCGTATCGGCGTGATTTAGATCCGGCTTCATGGTCTTCGCCTAATACAGGATTGGCGCGTACGTCTGCGTCTGTGGTGTCAGATGATACCGCAAATTCTTCGGTTGAGGCGGCGCACACGGATGTGGGCTCCATCGCGAGAGCTGTTAATGATAATGCTAATATGAGATGGCGCATAATCATTTGAGAGCGGCGATGATGGCGCTGTATAGTAGTATTGCCAGACGACTTCCGCCTTTGGCATTGAGGTGTATGTAGTCGGGGTTAATTTCGCCGGCATCGCGCCATTCGATGGCGGCATTTTCGCCGCCCATGGCTTGGCGGGTGTCCCAAAATAGTGCTCCTCCAAAGCGTGCGGCGTCACGTTGGGCGTTCACCATGGCTTGTGCCGTAGGTATGGATTTGACTTGTGTACCCAATTTTTGTCCACGGTCGCCGATGCCCATAATCATAATGTCGGCGTTGGGGTAGCAAGTGCGTAGTCGTTGTATTAGCGAGACCATCAGCTTGGAGTACCCGCCGTAAGATTTCTGCTTGGATGTCAGGGCGTTGATGCCGTATTCAATTATTATCAAGTCATAGTCGACGTATTGTCGCATTTGTGCGGCAAGTTCTATATTGGTTTTGCGGTTGGCTACGCCCGAATTGCCTCGCAGAGACATACAATCGACAGCGATACCGTTGGCGCCGTCAAGGTATGCGCCCAAGACTATGATGCCGGGTGTAGTAGTCGAGATGGATGCTTTTTTGGTTGTTCCGTCGGCTTGGATACATTGTACTTTGGGCGAAGCATCCAATGTATAGGTGTTTGTCGCGCCATCGGTGGCTATGGTGATGCTGCCACCTTCCGGAGCGATGCATATCAGTCGGGTGCGCGACCATCCGGCTTCGCCCTTAGCGGCTTTGAATGTCGTTTGGGATTTGGCGGTGCTGATAAAATACTCGCCCGAAAGCGAGCGATAGGCGTCTTTGGCGTCCTTGCGTATGTCCACCTGTTTCCATCCCGAGCATGTCTGTCGCACTGTGCGGCGAAATCCCGGGATTTCGCTCTGCATATACATATATCCGACGCCGGCACCGCCGTATATTTTGCGCAAGTCGCGTCGCAGGTCACCTGTGAGGATGTCACCTTCGATGTAGCTGTCGCCGATGACTGCTATGCGTGCCTGTCTGCCTGATGCTATGGCAAGGCGTAGCCGTTGTAGTCCGGCGTGAGCCTTTGTATAATCTTCGATGAGTACGTCTCCGGCTGCGTTGCGTGGGGCGGGGGTGGCTGCTCGGACGTGTGCCGTGTCGGGAAGTGTAGTTTCGGCTGTCGACCCGGTGGCGGCTTTGGCTGTTGAGACCATATCATTTTCGATATGGCCGTGCTCAGATTCGCTGAGGGCATGTTCCAGCTCCGGGTCTACGATTTCCTCTGCTGTGGCCGTGGCTTCTTCGTTGTTGGAGATGTCAGCAAGAAGGTTGTAATCTTTGATATAATTATCGGTCCACTTGCCCCACGGACATAGCGACAATGCCGCTATGATGGCGACGGCAAGTGCGAGTATGGCAAGTGCGCGCGAAGGCGCGGGCTTGTTCGGATCTTGTTGTGTGTCTTTTTTGTTGTCCATTGGTCAAATAATGTTGAGGATAGAGTGCAGGAGGGTTGAGGCCTTCAATGCTGTTTCGTCCCGTTCGGTTTCGGCGTCCGAGTTTGCCAAAATCCCGCTGCCGGTATATATGCAGTATCGGCCTTGACTATCGGTGTGGGCACACCGCAGAGTTACGTATGCTTGCGCTGTCGCGCCGTCCTCTAAGGATATATATCCGCCGTAAAGCTGCCGAGGATGTCTTTCGTATTTGCGTATCAGCCCGAGCGCGTCATTACGCGGCCATCCGCCGAGTGCCGGAGTCGGGCTGAGGGTGTCCAACAGCTCGCTATAGGCTTTGGCAGAGGTGGCTGTGCCGTATATATGGGTGCAGATGTGTGTCACTGCGCCGCTGGTTACATTGCATTCCGAAGTCGTTATGTTTAGTACATTTGCTTTGGTGAGTTGGCGTATGATTTCGTCGGCTACCACAGCTTGTTCGCGGATGTTTTTTGCATCCCATTGACATATTCCGTCTGCCGGAGTCGGTATAGTGCCGGCCAGGGCCATCGTTGATATTTTGCCGGAATGTAAGTCCATATCCAGCAATTGTTCGGGAGTAGAGACTATCCAAGTTCCTGTTTCCGGTGTATGTAGCAGAATGTTGAAATTTTCGGGCGTGTTCTTGAAATAATCCAGCGCCACTGCCACGGTGTCTTTGGCGAGGGCTTGTGATTGTCCGCAAATGACACGTGAGAGTACGGCTTTGCCGTTGTTTGGGGCTATCGTGCGCTTGATGTTTTCTATGTCGGACATATATAGTGCCTCATCGGTGCTCTCGGTGTATACCGGCGCGGATGTCTTTGTCGTGCCTGAGACTTTGAGCGCCTCTTCCGGATCGAGACCGTCGAATATTGCAATGCCGGACGAATATGGTCGGGCAAAATCTACGGCGACAAGGCGACGTGAGCTTAGTCGCGGCTCGTTGCCGCAAATCCAGTGCACACCATCCGAGCCCGGCACGCTGTATATGGCTGCTCGTAGTCCGGCGACCAAGGCATGGCGCATAGCCGGGAGTATGCTTCGGTCAGTATACTCCTGCATAATATGGGCTTGATCTGCTGTCTGTGAAGTTGTCATACCGGGACTCCTATGAGGTCGTAAGGTAGTGACGTGGTGATTTTTACGTTGACAAACATTCCCGGTCGGATGTCCGTTGTTATACTTGTGCGCGGAATCAGAACCTCCGGGTCTACTTCGGGCGAATCCCATTGGCTGCGGCAGGTGATGAATTCGTCTCCAATGCTGTCGACCACAACCTCAATGGTCTGTCCGACTTTGGCGAGATTTATATGGGCCGAGATCTGTTCTTGCTCTCTCATCAGGATGTCAAGACGCCTCTGCTTCTCCTGTTCCGGAATATCGTCTTGGTAATGTATTGCGCCGTAGGTGCCGTCTTCCTCGCAGTATGCAAAGGCGCCCATGCGTTCGAAGCGTTGTTTGCGCACAAAGTCCAGTAAGTCTTCAAATTCGGCTTCTCCTTCGCCGGGAAATCCCACCATAAGAGTGGTGCGTATGTGTATGCCCGGCACTTCGCGGCGTATGCGTGCAAGCAGATCCTCGGTCTCGGCACGTGTGATGTGACGTCGCATATTTGCGAGAACCTTGTCGCTGCTGTGCTGTAGTGCAATGTCGAGATATTTGCAGATGTTGTCGTGTGCGGCCATTACCGGCAGGATTTCGTAGGGGAAATCAGCGGGGTAGGCGTAATGTAGGCGTATCCAATGAACGCCTTCAATGGCTGCCAGTCGCTCTAATAGCGATGCCAATGCGCCTTTCACTCCCAGGTCTTGGCCGTAGCTACTCAAGTCTTGAGCTATGATATTGAACTCGCGTACTCCGCGGTGTGCCAGTTCCCGTACTTCGGCAATAATTTCATCGGCCGGGCGTGAATGATGCCGACCCGTAATCAACGGGATTGCGCAAAAGGCGCAAAATCGGTTGCAGCCCTCGCTGATTTTCACGTAGGCATGGTGGGGCGGGGTCGTGAGTACCCTCTCCCAAAGGGCTGAAGAAGGATGCGCGTGCGCTATGTCGCGTACGACGTTTACCCAATCAAATTTGCCGTACCAGCGGTCTACTTCCGGAATTTCAGCCGCCAATTGATCGCGGTAGCGCTGTGACAGACATCCCATAACGGTGAGTCCGCCAATACTGCCTTGTGTGCGTGCCTGGGCACACTCCAAAATCATGTTTATGGATTCTTCCTTGGCATCGCCTATAAATCCGCAGGTGTTGACGATGACTTCGTCGGCTCCGTTGATGTCGCTGCTGTCGTGGTCTACGGAGAATCCGGCATCGCTAAGCATACGAATCACTCTCTCGCTGTCCACGAGATTTTTGGAACAGCCCATGGTGATGATGGACACTCTCTTTTGTCCCATATATATTACGATTCAATATAGGTCAGTCCTTGACGGGCCCGTTGTCAAATAACGAACGTACGAATTCTTGTCGGTCAAATACCTGTAAGTCGTCTATGCCTTCGCCCAGACCGATATATCTTACCGGAACTTGCAATTCGTCGCTTATGCCGATGATGACGCCGCCTTTGGCTGTGCCGTCCAGTTTGGTTACGGCCAGCTCGGTGACTTGTGTGGCTGCGGCAAATTGCCGTGCCTGTTCGAAGGCGTTCTGGCCCGTACTGCCGTCCAATACCAGCAGTACCTCGTGCGGCGCATCGGGTATTACGCGTTGCATTACGCGTTTGATTTTGGATAGTTCTTCCATCAAGGCGGTCTTGTTGTGCAGTCGCCCGGCTGTATCAATGAGCACTACGTCAGCTTGTTGCGCCACGGCCGAAGACAATGTATCGAAGGCTACGGCTGCAGGGTCTGCGTTGATGTGCTGTTTTACGATGGGCACATCGGCTCGCTGGGCCCAAACTTCGAGTTGCTCAATGGCTGCTGCGCGGAAGGTGTCGGCGGCGCCGAGTATCACCTTATTTCCGGCGCGTTTGTACAGGTGAGCCAATTTGCCTATGGTTGTGGTTTTGCCTACGCCGTTGACGCCGACAACCATAATGACATACGGGCGCTTGTCTGCCGGAATTTCAAAGTCGCCAAGGTCCGAGGCCTTGGTCTCGTCCTTGGCCAGTAGGGCCGAGACTTCTTCGTAAAGAATCTTATAGAGCTCGTCCATGCCCATATACTTGTCGCGAGCGACGCGGTCTTTGAGCCTGTCAATGATTTTCAACGAAGTCTCCGGGCCGATGTCACTGCTGATGAAGATATATTCGAGTTCGTCAAGAAAATCTTCGTCAATAGTGCTACGGCCGGCTATTGCTCGTTTGATTTTGTCGAAAAGTCCGGTCTTTGTCTTTTCGAGTCCCTTGTCAAGGGTTTCCTTCTTTTTCTTGGAAAATAGTCCAAACATATATTGTTCGATAAATTTATATGCACAATAATCAAGCCGTTACGGCCTTTGCAGTGGGGCCGTGACGGATTGGGCATCGTCATCGCGGCCACGCCGGGTCGCGCGCGTACTTTATAATGTGTGCAAAGGTACGAAATTTTTGCGACAGGTGCTATATGTGTAACGGACGGGTGGCAGATTGACTGCTATACATAGGCACATACGTAAAAGTGTGCGGCCTTTTTCGTGCTTCAGCATTTGTATTCGGCGTAATACGTCCCTGCGTGAAGGGTGGCTGCCGGACCGGTCATTAGAATATTGCCGGTGGATCCATCTCGGTCGATTAGCAAATTGCCGCCGAGAAGTCGCACAGTTATGGGCCAGTCGGCACGCCCGGTCAGTACGGCCGCCGTAGCAGCAGCACATGCTCCTGTGCCACAAGCCATTGTCTCGCCTACGCCACGTTCCCAGGCACGAACCGAAAGGGTGTTTCGGTCGTCCGTTCGGGCAAACTCGATATTGGCTCGTTCGGGCCATATCTTATGTTTTTCTAATTCCGGACCGAGTGTGCGTATCATCTCATCGGTAAAATTGTCGACAAATACTACGCCGTGCGGATTGCCCATTGACACGGCGGTGATTTTCACTTGTGTTCCGGCAACGTCTACGGCGGAATCGAGCATGGCGTCCCCTGCAAAGTTAACCGGTACTTCGGTCGGCAGGATTGCCGGATGACCCATATCTACGGTTACTGTTTCGACAAGTCCGTCAAGACCTTTGTGCAGTCGTAGCGACTTGATGCCGCTAAGTGTCTCGATAGTGAGGTGATTGGCTTTTACTATGTGATTGTCCGATACATATTTGGCTATACAACGGATGCCGTTGCCGCACATTTGCGCCTCTGTGCCGTCGGCGTTGAATATGCGCATACGGCAGTCGGCTTTGTCGCTTGGCAGGATAACGATAATGCCGTCGGTGTCAAGGCCGGTGTGGCGGTGGCTCATATCTACAGCAAGGGATGACAGGTTGCTGATTTGACGGTCGAAGCAGTTGATTACCACAAATTTATTGCCCAGACCTTGCATCGTAACAAATTGTATGGCTGACGGTACTTCGGCCGTATAGTGTGTGCCTTGTGCGCATGGTTTGATTGACTGCTGCAGACGCTGCAGGCCTTCGACAAGTACGGCTCGCGGTACGCCCACGTTCATGCGCATAAAGCCCTTGCCTTCAGCGCCGAAAGATATTCCGTCGCTAAGCGCAAGGTGCCCGTTGCATATCAGCGTTTTTACAAGGTCTTCTTGTGTCATACCCAATTTGCGGAAATCAAGCCAAATGGTAAACGATGCGTCCGGCCGGTGCATAGATACGTTCGGAATTCTTTCGGATAGGAATTGTGCGGCAAAGTCAACGTTTTCTTGAAGATACTCAAGGACCTGATCAAGCCATGCCTCGCCGTGCTCGTACGCGGCTTGTGTCGCAACCATTGCCGCTATGGGCGGCGTGTTGAATTCGCTTGCAGACAGCCAATTGAAAAATGGTTCGCGGAGTCTGCGAGATTTGACTACAGCCCATGCACTTACTATACCCGGAATATTGAATGTCTTGGAGGGAGCGCCCAGTGTTATGGTAATGTCCTCGGCATCATCTGAGACTTCGGCGGTGGGATTGTGTATGGTCCCGTGGAGCATCATATCTCCGTATATCTCGTCGGATACGAGTATAATACTATGGGCACGGCATATAGATGCCACGCGCGCCAGAGAAGCCTTGTCCCACTGCAACCCTATGGGATTGTGTGGGTTGCAGACAATCATCATAGACGGCTTTTGGCGTGCAATCACTGTCTCAAGTCCTTCGAAGTCCATGGCGTAATTGCCTCGGGTATCTAATATCAGAGGGTTGGCAACCACTTGGCGGCCATTGCCCTCGATGACACTACGAAAAGAGTGATACACCGGCGGCTGAATTATTATGCCGTCACCCGGGCGGCTGAAATAGTTGATGCACAAGCTTAAAGCCTTCTTCAGCCCGGGCATAAAAGTGACTTCATCGGCATTGATGCGCCATCCGTGGCGTCTGTCAAGCCACGAAATGATTCTGTTCCAAAAGTCGGCCGGTGCGGATGTATATCCCAATACGGCATGGTCGAGACGTCGGCGTAGTGCATTGATGATGCATGGGCAAGCCTCAAAATCCATATCTGCAATCCAAAAAGGCAACAGATCATGACGGCCGAATTTACGGTCCATTTCTTCTATCTTGGTGGCGCAGGTGTCGTGGCGATCCACCACGTTGTCAAAGTTATAGTTGTTATTCATTATTGTGAAATCGGGCGTTAAGCCTGCCATAGGTTGACGTATGAATTTTTGGAAAAGGGAGAACAAAGGTATAAAACTATTTCCATATTCGCAATGTCTAATCGGGATAGAGTTAAATTCAGGTTAAATACATCGTGAAATTTGGTGGAATGGAATCTTCTCTCTAAGTTTGCATTCCCAAAACGAGAACATTTACGTATTGGAAGTTTTAAGCATCCAGAGACAGGCTTGACCTGCTCCAACCGAGGCTCCTCGTAACAGCCCACGGTGGGAAAATGATGCGAAGTTACTCACTTAAAAACAAAAGTTATGAGAAAATCACCTACGACATTCCAACTCTCCTCCATTCTTAAGGCCACTTGCCAAAGCGCAAGCGGCCAATTGCTGTATATACGTATGTCAACGTCGTCAAACTGCGTTGATATATACAGCTATTCGCCTCAGCCTTCCGAGGAGAATGATCTCGGCAACAACGAAAAGGCTGAAGGCAGCACAAATCATCGCCAAATTTCTCAATCACTTTACTAATTATTATTATGGAAAATAGGACAAATTCCTTTGAGCTGCTCGATGGCTCAAAGTTGATGGGTTATCCCACGGCCAATCCGCAGGCTCCCATATCAAACGCCTTTACCTTAGACACCACGGGCCAATATCTATCATTCGGACGTAAGCCTGCAAAGGGGCCTCAAAAAGACGAGGAAAAACGACAATTCGGACATAGGCTGTTCTATGAGAATATAGCGCTCTTTCTTGCCAATGCCGACAAGATTCTAAGCGACAGTCGTCTTTTCCTGGCTCCCGTCCCTGTTCAGAACGGGCTCGCCTATACCGGTACGAGCGGGTTCCATCGTCCGACCCTCGGCGTCTATATCGAATGGTGGCTCTATTACAAGGAGGATTCCATTGACCGCAAGGGCCGCCCCATCTGGTATATCAGCGGCTCGCCACTTAGCGGACGCAACGTATGCGCATCGGTAGACCGCAAAGGGAAGACTCATCGAGCCGAACTCAATGGCCGATTCTCTTCCGTGTGGGGGACTTTCACGGATGTCAACGTCCGCTATGATAAAGCAAAGAGCCGTTTCTTGGCATATTCGCTTGAAGAGGTCATAGCCCTCTTGAAAGAAGAAACGGACGAAGCTCAATTGTTCAAGACGCATCTGCGTCTCGAATATATGAAATTCCGCAAGGAGGTGGATTATCTTAAGACCCGACTTCGTTCAGCCCAAGAGCAGATAGTGAAATACCAAGATCGTCTGAGAAGAATGTTGTTTGAGCTCAAACGCGAAGAAGCTACGGCTTATTACGAGAAATGGCTAAACCTCAGAACTGTTGCGAAAATGCGCTATGAACACTTTCTTGAACGCAGACTCGAACTACGCAAGCATCTCCGCACCGGCGAAATCACAAACAAGGAATACCAGCAGACGCTACAACCTGTCAGAAAAGCGAAGGAGGATGCCGACTTCGCTGTGCGAGATTATTCTCGAACGGGACTATCCGAGGTGTTTGGAGATGACGTCGGCCTCTTTTCGGATGATATACTCGACAAAATCATCAAAAACGACCGACAATGAGCCGCAACAATGTAATTCTGAATATCCCCCATTCCTCGGCGTTCGGGTTCAATGCCGAGGAATGGAGCGACCCCGAAGAAATCACGCGACACATGCGTGAATGGACCGACTGGCACACCGAGAAGCTCTTCAAGCCACGACAGATGACGGAGTGTATTCACCCATGCCTATTTCCTTTCTCTCGATTTTATGTCGATGCCGAAAGACTCGACAATGACCCGATGGAAGCTATCGGCCAGGGCGTTATCTATAGGCGCTTCGGCGAAGCCCGAAGGCAGTTGACGGCCGAGGAAGAGGCAGCGCGAATGGGAATCTATCGTCGATACCTCAACGCCTTCGAACCGCTAATCGCGAATAGTACCGTCATTGTCGACTGCCACTCCTTTCCCGGGCGATTGGCACCTGATGTCGATTTCTGCATAGGATTCAACGAAGACGAGAGCAGGCCGGACGACAAGACAATCAACGGCATCACGCACACAATTAGAAAGTATGGATATCGAGTCGCCGTCAATCATCCATTCTCCAATTCAATCACTCCGGTCAAGCCTATAACCTACAAATCCATTGTGATTGAGGTGAATAAGCATACCTATATGGATGAGGACACCCTACAACCGATGCCGAATGCGTATTATGTCTCACGGGTGATAAATACTATTCTCAATGGATTCGTTGAGGGATATTTCCAAAGATAAGACTTGAGGCGAAAAGTACTGTTTGGCCTTTCAAATATTGTCCTTTGACAATAAGAGATTTTGCCGTTGCACTTCTTATCTGAATCTTTCGAAAAACAGTACGAAAAAATAGTTTGCCGATTCTTTGGTGGGGTGGACAAAAAGTCGTACCTTTGTGGGCAATTTCGCTCAAGGGCAAAGGAAGATGTCGCAGAGTCGGCACGCCCCCGCG
>CAKTOT010000064.1 GCA_934590135.1 uncultured Muribaculaceae bacterium | reverse complement strand
GCCTGATGATTGTCAAGGATGACAATCACGGCTCTATACTACTGATGGCAGCCATTCAGATGCCGAAGGAATAAGAAAGTATAATAAAGAGAAGCCCTATCATAAGACAACGGCGACTGCTGATGCAGTCGCCGTTGTCTTATGATAGAAGTTTGATTATCAGAAGAGGTAGGCTGCCGTGATGGTCCAGTAGCGGTTTTTGCCGTTGACGAGGTCGCCTTCGGGGATGGCGCTGCCTACGGCCTTGTTGACGAGAGATTTGGAGAGGCCGAGGCCGTAAGATGCGGCTACTTGAAGCTTGCGGAAGAATTGAAGACCGAAACCGAAGTTCCAGGATACATCGAATTTCTTAGCTTCAAAGGCTTCCTTAACGGCTGTGCCGGAGGTTAGGAATGCGAAGCTCGGTCCGGTGAAGATGTAGGGGCTCAGGAAGCTACCGACTACCGGAAGACCGAATTTGTACTTGAGGTTGATGGGGATTTCAAAGTAGTCCTTGGATACTTTTTCGGAGGCGGAAGTGTTGCTGACGGTTACGTCGGAGGTGCGGCGTACGTACATCAGCGAGGCATCGAAGCCGAGGTTGATGGCGGGAATCATGAATTCGGCCTGTACACCGCCGGTGAATCCGGCGCGGTTGCTACCGTCAAGTACGTCCTTATTGAATTTGAGGCTGTTGACGGCGACACCTACACGGGGGCCGAAAGAAAACTGGGCCGAGGCGGTAGTGCTGATGGCAACTACGGCGATGATGGCGACGAGCGCGCGGCGAAGATTTTTAATCATGTCTTTGAATTGTTTATTGTGAGTATTGTGTTGTATTACAGAGTTATGCTTGCTGTCGGTCTCTCTGATACCGGCGATTGGGCAATGCACAAAGTTAAGCATATTCCGGCACATGGCAAAGTGTGTCGCCGGGCGTCTTGCTCCGTGAGCCTTGCGGATTGTGCCTTGTTGCGTTTAAGCCGTTCAGTGTATGCGCGGTACAGCCTTGTTGTGTTTGTCGAATATGCGCAGGGCGGATGTGACGAAGGCACGACATGCGGATGCGCGAACGCCGGTCACAGAATCGATGTCGGTATTGTTATCTATGGGTACAAGTCTGAAGTTTTGGCCTTTGCCGTGGGGCTGTATGGTGAAAACGAGGCGGTATCCGGCTTCGGCGACATAGGCATGGCCGTTGGCATCGCGTTTCAGTGTGGCGCGTACCATAGCTCCGCCGCGTGTGTCCGTGGTCTTCATATTGGATATGAAATTGCCCAACGAATAGACCAACAGCGTATTGCGTCCGTCGTTTTTGTCGTTAGGCTCGAGCTGCATGGGCTGTATCACGTGTGGGTGTCCGCCGATAATGAGATCGACGCCGCGGTCTTTGAGAAATTGGGCCATATCACGCTGGAAGGCGTTTGGAAGTAGCTGATACTCATTGCCCCAGTGTATGGCCACAACTAGTATCTCGGCACCGGCGGCACGTGTGGCGCGGATGTCTGCATCGATTGTTTTGCGGTCGATGTAATCGACTACGACGTTGCCGGTGATGCGTATGCCGTTGGTGCCGTAGGTGTAATTGAGAAAGCCGACTTTGAAGCCCTTGATGTCCTTGATGTAGGGTATGGCCTTGGCTCGTGCTTCGGCATCGGGGTAGGTGCCTATATGGTCTACGCCTTTGGCGTCGAGGGTTTTGACGGTTGTGCGCAGGCCTCGGTCGCGGCGGTCAAGCGTGTGGTTATTGGCCGTGAGCATCATGTCAAATCCGGCGTCGGTGAGTGCGTCCACGTATTTGTCCGGCGCGTTGAAGCATGGGTAGCCTGAATATTTTGGGCCGGCTATGGGTGTTTCGAGGTTGACGATGGCATAATCGGCGGCGCTGATCCACGGGGCTATGGCGTCGAAGTATCCGGAGAAATCGTAGTCGCCTCCGGCGCGATATGCGGCATCTAATTGCCCCTGATGCATCATTGCATCGCCGGCAAAAACCAACGTTGCTTGCTGTTGAGGCACCAACAGCGAAAGTATTCCGAAAAGTAATGAGGCGAAAGTCAAGAGCTTAGGTCTTTTTGGGTTGTGCGTGTCTCGGCACTTCGGCGTGCTTGGCCGCCGAGGCCTACGTTATTGTTTGGGGTACACGGCGCCGGTGGCGGCGAGTAAGGTGTTGCGCATCAGCATGGCGATTGTCATAGGGCCTACGCCGCCGGGTACGGGCGTGATGTAGCTGCATTTGGGGGCTACGGCGTCATAATCCACATCGCCGCAAAGCCTCCAGCCGCGGGCGCGTGTGGCGTCCGCTACGCGCGTGGTGCCTACGTCGATGACCGTGGCGCCTTCTTTGACCATATCGGCGGTCACGAATGCGGGGACGCCCATGGCGGCTACCAATATGTCGGCTGTACGTGTGATTGAGGCGATGTCCGTTGTGCGGCTGTGGCATACGGTGACTGTCGCATCGCCCGGATAGGCTTTTTGCATCATGAGCATCGCCAGTGGTTTGCCTACGATGTTGCTTCGTCCGAGGATTACGCAATGTTTGCCCGAGGTGGGTATTTGGTAGCGGCGCAGCAGTTCGATGATGCCTGCCGGGGTGGCGCTTACAAATCCGGGGAGTCCTATGCTGAGTCGTCCTACGTTGACCGGGTGAAATCCGTCGACGTCTTTGCGCGGGTCTATGGCTTCGATGACGGCTTGTGTGTCTATGTGGCGCGGCAGCGGCAGTTGGACTATGAATCCATCGATGTCCGGATTGTCGTTGAGGCCGCGGACGTGTTCCAGCAGTTGTTCTTGTGTGATTGAGTCTTCGAAGCGTAGCAGTGTGGAGCCGAAGCCGCATTCTTGGCAGGCTTTGACTTTGGATGCTACGTAAGATTCGCTGCCGCCGTCGTGTCCGACGAGTATGGCGGCGAGGTGTGGCGCACGTCCTCCGGCGGCAACGATTTGGGCCACGGCGGTGGCTATCTCGGCGCGGATTGCGGCGGCTGTGGCTTTGCCGTCAATGATTTGCATGGTTGTATGGTTTATGGTTTTTGGTTGGGTGTTGGCTGTTGGCTGTGGGTGCACGCCCGCTGATGGCGGCGTGTGTGCCGGACCTTAGCGGCGCTGCTTGGCCATTTGCTGCATTTGGCGCATTTGCTGTGCCATCTTCAGCGGATTTTTGCGCATATTGGCTACGGCTTGCATCATCTTGCGCATTTCGTTGAAGCGCTTGAGGATGCCGTTGACTTCTTGGTAGGAGACGCCTGAACCGGCGGACAGGCGACGACGACGGCTTTCGTTGATGCAGTCGGGGTGTGCGCGTTCGTAGGGGGTCATGGAATCGATGACGGCTTCGGTGCTCTTGAATATATTGTCGTCGATGTCCATGTCTTTGATGGCTTTGCCTACGCCGGGAATCATAGATGCCACGGATTTGAGGTCGCCCATCTTCTTGATTTGTTGCAGCTGGTCGCGGAAGTCGTTGAAATCGAATTTGTTTTTGAGCATCTTGCGTTCGATTTCGGCGGCTTGTTTTTCGTCGAAGACTTGCTGTGCTTTCTCGACCAGTGATACGATGTCGCCCATGCCGAGGATTCGGTTGGCCATGCGGTCGGGGTGGAAGGTGTCGATGCCGTCCATCTTCTCGCTTGTGCCTATGAACTTTATGGGCTTCTTGACCACCGAGCGGATGGTGAGTGCGGCACCGGCTTTGGCATCGCCGTCGAGTTTGGTCAGGACTACGCCGTCAAAGTCGAGACGGTCGTTGAAGGCCTTAGCAGTATTGACGGCGTCTTGGCCGGTCATGGCATCGACTACGAACAGCGTTTCCGACGGTTTGACGGCATTCTTGATGTTTGCAATTTCGGTCATCATAGCTTCGTCCACGGCCAGACGTCCGGCGGTATCTATGATTACCAGGTCGTTGCCGTCGCGGCGTGCCTGCTCTATGGCGTGCTTGGCTATGGCTACGGGGTCTTTGCTGTCTTCTTCGCTGTATACGGGTACTCCGATGTTTTCGGCCAGAGCTTTGAGCTGGGCTATGGCGGCGGGGCGGTAGACGTCGCAGGCTGCCAGCAGCGGGTGTTTGCCTTTTTCGCTTTTCAGCTTATTGGCCAGCTTGGCGGTGAATGTGGTTTTGCCCGAGCCTTGGAGGCCGCTCATCAGTATGATTGCGGGGCGTCCGTCGATGTGCAGGGGGGCGGCGTCTCCACCCATGAGTTTGCTCATCTCGTCGTGGACAATCTTGACCATAAGTTCGCCGGGCTTGATGGCGGTGAGCACGTTCTGCCCCAGCGCTTTTTCCTTGACCTCGTCTACGAAAGTCTTGGCGATCTTGTAGTTGACGTCGGCTTCGACAAGGGCGCGACGTATTTCTTTGAGGCTCTCCGAGATGTTGATTTCGGTGATGCGTCCTTGTCCTTTGAGAATTTTGAAGCCTCGTTCGAGGTGCTCGGTAAGTTTGTCAAACATTGTGTCTTGTCTTTAGGGGGGGATGGGATGAGGGTGTGTAACTTTTTTGTGGCGGGTGGTGCGGCGATATTTTTCAGAGCAGGCGATTGGTCTCCGTGTCTGGGAATATGACCATGGGCTTGAAGGCCTTGGCTTCTTCCAGGGGCATGGATGCGTAGCTCATGATGATGACTATATCGCCGGGTTGGACGCAGCGTGCGGCTGCTCCGTTGAGGCATATTACGCCGCTGCCGGCTTCTCCGGCTATGGCGTAAGTGTCCAGGCGTGCGCCGTTGTTGTTGTCGACGATGTATACTCTCTCGCCGGGGATGATGCCTGCGGCGTCCATAAGGGCGCTGTCGATGGTGATGCTTCCGATGTAGTCGAGTCGAGCCTCGGTGACGGTGACGCGATGTATCTTGCTCTTAAGAACTTCTACGTTCATTTCTTTCGGTGTGGGGTATGCGTTATTTGTGCAGGCTGTCGGGGTATGCGATATTGTCGATCAATCGTACATCACCGCAGTATACCGTGATGCAACCTACGGGGTTATGTGTCTGATCCCAGGTCTTGACTGGTTGCATGGTCAGCGGATCAACGATGCTGTAATATTCGACTTGCAGCGTATCGGTGGCGTTGAGCTTTTCGGTGACGCGGGCTATCACTTGGTCCACGGTCATGGTCTTGGCCCATTGGAGGCTTTCTTCCATGACGCGATGTATTGTCGGGGCGATGGCGCGTTGCTCGGGCGTGAGGCGGACGTTGCGCGAGGACAATGCCAGTCCGTCGGCTTCGCGAACTATGGGGCAGGGCACGATTTGCAATCCGTCAAAGCCGCCTTCCAGGGCGACCATGCGTCGGATTACGGCTATCTGTTGGAAGTCTTTTTCGCCGAAGTATGCGCGCGTGGGGTGCGCCCATTCAAACAGGCGGCTGACTATCTGAGCCACGCCGTTGAAGTGTCCCGGGCGGCGCGGGCCTTCCATGACTGCGGCCACTTCGCCCAAGTCGAAGACGCGTGTGTCGGGTTCGGGATATACTTCCTCCGGGGTGGGTACGAAGGCGTAGTCGACGCTGAGGCTTTCCAATAGTGCGCAATCGCGGTCTACGGTGCGCGGGTAGGTGCGCAGGTCTTCGGCGTTATTGAACTGTGTGGGGTTGACGAAGACGCTGACTACGACTATGTCGTTTTCGGAGCGTGCACGGCGCACCAGCGATGCGTGTCCCTGATGCAAAGCTCCCATAGTGGGCACCAGGCCTATGCTTTTGCCTTCGTTGCGGGCGGCTTGGGTCAGTTGGGCCAGCCGTGCCGTCTTAGTGACTATTTCCATTGTCTGTATAAAACTATTTGCGGGGACGAGCGTAATGCCCGTCCCAATCAGAGCGCAAAGTTACAATAATTATATCAATTGGCCTATAAAAAGGTGTGGCATTACGTAAAAAATCTTTCGGAACGCCGTGTCTCGGAGGCTGTATATGAGGTCTTTCAGATGTTGTCGACCAAGGCGTGTAGGTCCTGGAGCTTGCGCCATTGGTCGCTGTAGTCAAGACCTTTTTCGCTGTATTTGGAGAGCTTGAAACCGGTCTTGGGTGTTACGCTGAGCAATTGGGGCGCTACATAGCGGCGTGCCGCATCGATACATCCGAGGATGCGGTCGGCGTAGTATGCCCAAGGCGTGTGCGCGTCTATCAACCCCAGTGCCACCTGCTTGCCGGCGGGTACAAAGCGTAGCGCATCCAGGCTCTTGGCGTGCTTGCCGTCGAAGGGCAGGTAGAATTGCGCCACTTTGAGCCGTGACAATACTTTGGGTATCACGTCATCGGCGTAGTCGACGTTTTGCCATGCCGGGACGATGATGTCGCCGCCGCTGATGAATATGGATGTGTGCATGTCTGAGGGTACGCTGTCGATGCAGGCGTTGGTGAGCGCGATGAGTACTTCTTGCAGGGACATCACATCGATGCCGCCCATAAGCAGGTGCTTGGTGTATGCATCGGTGGATATGCGTCCGAATACCGTATCGTCCAATTGGAGACTCCGACAACCCATATCGTAGAAATGCCGTATGGTGTCGCGGTAGGTGTCGGCTATGTCGGCAAGCAGTTGTTCGGTGTCGGGATATGGTGAGGCGGTCTTGCCTTGGCTCATCGAGAGTATGCGCACGTATAGTTCGCCGGGTGACGGTAGCGTCTGGCGACATACGGCGCGTCCGTTGACAGCCTTTTGCAAGTACGCAAAGTCTTCGTAGAATGGATGCTCGGGATTGGCGGCAATGCGCCCTTTGATACGCAGCAGGTCGGTCAGAACGTTGTCTTCGGCGTAGACTCGCCCGCTGTCAAGGCGCTCTTTGGCCAGGCCGTTGAGCCCGAAATAGAAGTCTTTGTCCCAATATTGGCGGCGAAATTCGCCGGAGGTTACTTCTGTCAATCCGGCTTTCAATTCGTTTTCAATCAAGTTGTCTACGGCTTTGTCTTCAATTTTGCGGTATGTGGCGGCGTCCATGGCGCCGGCAGCATAAAGTCTCTTGGCTTCGGTCAATTCCGTGGGCGGGAGAAAACTTCCGATAATGTCTACTTTCATCTTTCAGGAGAAGGTTGTAATAAAGTGCTTGTATAGGTTGTCTTAAATGGCTATTGCCGTGTTCCGGACCGTCGTTGTCGTGGCGGATGCGGTTCGACGGCCGTGCCGATGTAGTTTCTCGGCCGTGTCTATGGCCCTTGCCGGGGCTCGACGGCTTCGATGCCGCAAAATTACTAATACTTTTTTACGCCGCAAAGCAAATTACGGAAAAATTTCCATAATACTCTTCGGTATGCGTAATAAGTGCCGGCAAAAGTCTTGCCGATAAGCCTTTGCGGTATGGGAGATGTAGATTGGCTTGCCTATGTGCGCTGTCTGTCAGATGTGGGCATGCGCGTATCGTGGTGTCGGTCAGTTGGCGACGGCCGAACGCGGTTCGGGACGGAGGTCGTAGGTCGAGCGCAGCGTTTCGAAGTTGTCGGGATTTGCGCGCAGACGAGCCGTATCCAGCAACAGCCTTTCGGCGCCTTGCCGTAGGTCGATCAACATTGGCGCTGCTCCGGGGCGTAGGTCCTCGGCGGGGATGTCAGGCGCTCCTACGGGAGACAAGTGCGGCAGCCCGAAGAAGCCGCATACGGCATCCAGCGCCATTGCCGTGGCACGGGCTTTGCCTTCGCGCGAATAGCCGGCGATGTGCGGCGTGGCGATGTCGGCACGTTCCGCAAGGTCGCGGTTGATGTTGGGTTCGCCTTCCCAGGTGTCTATGACTGCGGCGCGTATAAGGCTGTCGTTCAAGCCTTGAAGTAATGCCTCGGTGTCGGTTACGGGGCCTCTGGCGGCATTGATGACGATGGGGGCACGTCTGAGGCTGCGGACAAATGCCGTATCGCACAAGTGTAGGGTAGGGTATGTCCCGTCGGCGGTCAGCGGAGTGTGAAAGGTGATGACATCGGCTCGGGCGGCAATGTCTTCAAGGGAGTACCATTGTCCCGGGTCGCCGGCGGCGGCACGCGGCGGGTCGCAGCGTAATACGGTCATGGATAGCGCTCGCGCCTGACGTTCGAGGATACGTCCTACGTGACCTACGCCGATGATGCCTATGGTATATTGCGCCAAAGGACGATTGGCCAAGGCGAGGATGGATGACAATACATATTGTGCTACGGCCGGAGCGTTGCATCCGGGGGCGTTGGCTACGGTAATGCCATGATTGCGGCAATACTTGAGGTCGATATGGTCGGTGCCTATGGTGGCGGTGGCCACCATACGGCATGGGCTGCCGTCAAGCAGTGCGGCATTTACGTGCGTGCGCGTGCGCGTGATTAGGCAATGTGCATCGGCCATGGCCGCGGCGTCTATGGCTGACGGTTCGAGGTAGCGTACCGAGCGAACGTAGGGTTCCAAGACCCCTTTAATGTACGGTATATGTGCATCGATAACGATATTCACAGGAACATTCTCCATAAATATATAGCAATGTATAGGACGACGATGGTGGCCACGGCCGGGATTTGGACCTGACGCTGCTGACGTGCAATGTAATTGGTGAAATGATAGGCGGCGCACATACTCAAAACCGGCAGGTAGACGCATACATTGGGATAGTCGGCCAAGGTGACGATGATAGTGAACAAGGTCAGCAGGGTGATGCTGCCGGCGTATGCGCGTTTGTGTGCGTTGTAGCTGAGCATACGCATGAAGTTGGCGCCCCACGACATCACCGCTACGATGGCGGTGACGGCTACGGCCGCAAAGACGTGTAGCGTATCATTCAGACCTACAGACGCGAATAGCGACTCCAATTCGGGGAAGCGGATGTCGTCAGTGCTCACAATCCCGCATCCGAACATCACCCACCATGGCGAGATGATGCCAAGCAGGGCTGCAAGAAGCGATTTTAATCCCATAATGCGCATCTGCCCCAGTCCGATGATAAACACCGGGATGTATAGCGCGTAGCAGTATTGCGTAACGGTCATACCCGAGAGCAGCATGAAGATAAGGTAGATATTGCCTGTGCGGCGTGGATTGCCGTATGTGTCGTAGAGCAGAAATAAACACAGCATCAGTGTGATACACAGTAAGATGCCGGTGGATAGTTGCACCAGCAGGTCGGGGGTGGCCATACACATGGCAAAAAATACCGTTGCTTCGAGTGTCGAGACGGTGCCCAGGAGGTTGTATCGCTGGTTTATTATCAGCATCAGCACTGCCGTGACCAGGATAAGCCCCACGTTGACAAGCATTGAAGCATAAGGCGATTGTATCCACATGTTGGCCGAGGGAGTCACAATGCCGCTGTCGGCATTGATGTGTATCACATCCGCGGTGGCGAAAAACCATCGCGCTCCTACCATCATCACTATGGCCGTGAATAAGGTGGCTGCCTGAGACTGTACCAGCGAAAAATTATGTGCCTTGAACATTCTGAATTATAATCGTTGTCTCTTAAAAGGGCAAAGCATCCGTCAAAATAATGCGGATGTCTGTCGTAGGAATAAAGGAGGTTGCCGTTCCAAAAAAAAATGGAACGTGCCGGTGCTGCTATTTGTTGAAAGACAGAACGTCGCGACCAATGTCCGCGCGTCTGTATTTGCCTTCGAAATCTATGGCGTCTACGGCCTTGTATGCCGTGTCGAGCGCTTGCTCCAAGGTGTGTGCGCCGGCGCTTGCGGCGATGACGCGTCCCCCGGTTGTGACCAAAGAGCCGTCCGGATTGCATCGTGTTCCGGCATGGAATAATACGGCTTCGGTAGGTATGTGCTCGGTATCTATATTCATGTTCATACCTTTGGGATAGCTGCCCGGGTATCCCGGCGCTACGGCCATCACCGTGGCGGCGGCCATAGGCGAGATGCTCAGAGGAAGGTCTCCCAGTGCGCCGTGTGCCGCTGCTGCGAACAATTCAAGCAGGTCCGAGTTGATACGCAACATGACAGCTTCGGTCTCCGGGTCGCCCATACGGACGTTGTATTCAATGACATACGGATCCGATGCAACATTTATGAGGCCCAGAAAAATGATGCCGCGATAGTCGATGCCGCGGTCGCGTAGTCCGGCCAAAGTCGGCTCGATGATGCGCGTGCGCACCTTGGTCATAAAGGCGCCATCGGCAAAAGCTACGGGCGAGACGGCGCCCATACCTCCGGTGTTGGGTCCGGTGTCCCCTTCGCCGATACGCTTATAATCCTTTGCAACAGGCAATATGCGGTAGTTGCCCGTGCCGTCTGTCAGGACAAACACCGAGCACTCGATGCCTTTGAGGAACTCCTCGATGACCACGCGTGCCGAGGCTTGTCCGAACATGCCGGACAGCATCTGACGCAAGGCCTTTCGCGCCTCGTCGAGATTGTCGATAATGAGCACGCCCTTGCCGGCAGCCAGTCCGTCGGCCTTGAGTACGTAGGGCGGTTGCAGGCTCCCGAGGAATTCCTCACCTTCGGCGATGGAAGCGGCGTCAAAAGTGCGATAGGCGGCCGTCGGGATGCCGTATTCGGCCATAAAGGCCTTGGCAAAATCTTTGGAGCCTTCGAGCGCGGCGCCGCGCGCGTCCGGTCCTACTACCAATAGCGATGGAAAGCGGCGCAGCAGCGCTTCACGAATTCCGCCCACGAGCGGGTCCTCGTTGCCGCACACCACCATATTTATGTTGTGAGAAGCCACAAAATCGCCCACGGCGTCAAAATCCATGGGCGAGATGCTGACGTTGGTTCCGTAAGTGCCCGTGCCACCATTGCCCGGTGCTACGTACAGCTTGGCCAAAAGCGGGCTTTGAGCCAGTTTCCATGCCAAAGCGCACTCGCGTCCGCCGCTGCCCAGCAGCAGTACATTGTATTTGTTGTCCATAGTTGATTGGCTATTTCAATTATTGTCAATATGATGAATGTCAATGCGGCGTCTTGTAAGACGGTTCGTCGGGGAAGGGAAGGTATGCGCTATCGTTGCCGATGGATATGTATGCTCCTCTAACGATGTGCAAAGATACGATTTTTTCAGCAAACTTTGACGGCAGGGAAGTTGCGTCATATTTGGCAAAGGTGTCGCACGTTAAGCTGTAGCCTAAATATATAATTAGAACAAATACGGACAGCACAAGATCTATTTCCGACTATTTTGCCTCGGCCTCTTGTTATATATTTTTAACAGCAAAATAGACACTGTGATTAAAATAAGTGTCGGTATATTTTCGACGAGTGCGATAGTTACCTATCAATCAGCGTCCTATGAGTGTTCCGAGAATGCTTCAAACGCCATTTAACGCTATGGCGTATTTGCGATACTTGTTCGCGATTTTGCCGGCACTCACGATGTTTTTACGGGTGGCCGTCACGGCCATAACCGAGGCTCTGCCGTTCGACGGCGTCACCGGGCTGCACGCCGACGACGAGTTCGAGCTGTCGTACGATGATGTCGGAGACATGGTGACGGACGCCTCGCGGGGGCTGTTATACGCCCTTGGAATACGCGCCGTACAGCAACGGCAACATCTCACGGCGCACGTGAGCCGAGGGCGGCTGCATATGCCGAGCCGTGACAATGCCCCGGCTGTTTGGGTATGTCTTGCACATTTCGCAAAGAATATGTAACTTTGCGCCGCAAAACGGGGCGTAGCGCAGTCCGGTAGCGCACCTGGTTTGGGACCAGGTGGTCGCAGGTTCGAATCCTGTCACCCCGACTGCCAAGGCGACTTTCGATGTGTTATACATCGAAAGTCGCCTTGCTTTTTGTTAAAAAATACGTTAATATTTAGAGCAATGGACGTCCGGCGATGGCTATGTCCGAAAAAAATCGTAACTTTGCGTGAATTATATACCACCGCAAAAAGCATTTTGATAAACTATGGACGTAGACAAAGTCTTATACATTTCGCAGGAAATAACGCCGTATTTGCCCCAGAATACCATGTCCGGATTATGTCGCGACTTACCGCAAGGCATTCAGGAACTTGGGACGGAGGTGCGTACATTTATGCCGCGTTATGGCGCCATCAACGAGCGCCGCAACCAATTGCACGAAGTGATAAGGCTGTCGGGTCTGAATATCGTAATCGATGACACGGACCATCCGCTGATAATCAAGGTTGCCACCCTGCAACCCTCGCGTATGCAGGTCTACTTTATAGACAGCGATGACTACTTCCAGCGTCACAATTCGGGTGTACTGGAGACGCAGAGCTTGGCTCAGGAGAATGACGAGCGACTGATATTCTTTGCTCGCGGCGTCCTCGAGACGGTCAAGAAATTACGTTGGCCACCCGTGGTGATACACTGCTCGGGCTGGATTTCGGCGCTTGTGCCCCTGTATATACGCAAAAGCTATGCAAAAGATCCGGCGTTCCGCAATGTCAAGGTGGTGTATTCGCTGTTCGCCGATGAGATGAGCGCGCCGTTGGACGAACGCGCCATCGAAAAATTGCGTATGGACGGCTTTACGGCCAAAGACCTTGCGGCAATCTCCGACGGCCCGGTAGATACGGCAGCATTGCATCGCATAGCCATACAATACAGTGACGGTGTAGTTCAGGCCGTAGCTGATGCTCCGGCCGATGCCGTTGAAGCAGCCAAGGCTTCGGGCAAACCATTTATGGCCTTCCCCGGCGAAGAAGGATATGCCGCCGCATATATGGACTTCTACAAAAATCTCTGATAATACGCAGTATCTTAGATACTATTTGAGACATACACAATGAACAAGTATCTCACCATCCTTGCCGCAGCCGCTATGGCCGGGTCTGCAATGCTGACGCCGTCATGCGACGACTCCTCCGACATAGGCAACTCTATCACGCAAGATAGCGTGACCATAGTCGTAGACACAACATTCACACTTACCGGACAATCGGTAAGCAATTATCAAGGGTTGACGAGGTCTACCACCCAGAGGATAGGACGTGAGGCTGCCCCCGGATTCGGACGCATTTCCAGCGATAGCGTCCCCC
>CAKTOT010000063.1 GCA_934590135.1 uncultured Muribaculaceae bacterium | reverse complement strand
ATATGTAGGACGGAGACCGACAACAGCCTCCGTCCTTCTTTTATTTGCGGTAGAAATCGCCGCTGTGGGTAAGCGGTGGTCGGCACTGGCGACATAGTCGTGCACGAGGAAGTACAGCCAAGACGGCTGTAAGATATCGCGGCTCATATCATTTTCGATGCTGTTTAAATATCGGTGAATGATACCGTAGTGAGCCGTGAAGGTCGGTTTGCCACGAAAGCGGCGGTCAGCGTTCCGGCGATACTGCGCCTCGAAGAAGAGCCGTACCACTTTCTCGCATTTTAAGGAGGCATGTGTATTATTCGTCAATTAGGGGGAATGCACGGTCGTAGACTTCGGTGAGCCTTTCGCCGTTGTAGAGCCAAAATGGGGTCGGTTGCAAGGCATAATTATTAGGCTTGCCTTGCAGGAGGCGCGTGACCATCGTCAGTGACTGCTCAACGTCCTGATACGCCACTTTTCGGGCATCAACTATGACTACGGACTTTGTCGGGTCGTCAGCATAGACGAGGACATCGCCCTTCCTTAGACCCATATCGAAGAAGTTCAGCGGTGGTCGCCGTGCGTGCTTCGTTTTTTCGATGGCGGCGACATCACCGGCGTCTATGTCGTTGTTGATTTCGGCAGCGACCTCGGCGGTGGCATCGCCCTCATTAAGGTGGTTCATCAGCTTTAGCAGCGGGACGGCCTGCGAGGGCGAGATGCGGAAGAACTCGCGGTTCTCGTTTACGCGGTTTGGAGCGAAGGCGGTATGCAGTGCGGCCTCAAGCTCGGCCATATGGGATAATTTGACTTTGCAGGCATAGGCGCACTCGAAAGGCAGCGGAACGCCGGTGGTGTATAGCTCGCGCATACGCGCATCAAGGTCTTTGCGCGAGGTCATACCGATTTTGACGAGGCCGGGCATGCACTCATTGGTCAGCAGGTAGACAATGCCGTATTCTTTTTTGTCGGACATATTCTCAGTCATTTCGTTTAATAATGTATACAGGTTCAATTGGCATTAGGGATTTGTCTTCCTCGGGCATTTTATCGAAGTATTGCACCCACAGGTCTGCGAACTCATATCCATCAATGAGGCGGACATTGTACTGGCGTGCCTCGGTCTTGGCCGCCTCGGCAAAGCGCCCCGAAGTTACAACGATAGGTACATCTTTTTTTGCAACCCCGGTTATGCCGCGAACGACATCAACCGTTACGGGATTGTCAAGGCCATAATGCTTGACCTGAACCTTCACGATAGGCTGGAGGACGCCAAGAGGGTCGCGGTATGCAATAATATCAATACCACCATCCCGGCCTTTTGGTGCAATGAACGGCGTATAATATCCCATTGCTCGGAGCAAAGCCGCCACCATGTCCTGGAACTCGTACGCATTCTTTGCACGGATATATTGCATGATGTCGTCGGCAGCTTGTGCCTTCATTTTTTCAAAAGGAGCGACAGCGGTAGCAGAAGATGAGCAATCAGCGTCTGCAGACGCCATTACAACACCGTTTTGCGGACTTTCGATATAACCCTTATGTGCCGCCTCAAATAGTTCGTCCGGGGTGAATTTCGATAAAGCCTCTTTGCCCTTATCCGTCAGAAACCACAGCCCTTTTTTCTTAACGATATACTCACATTTTACAAGGTTTATCGAATAAAAAATCAGAGTGGACTGCCAACGAGTATTGCCGTTATTAAGGATATGGCTTTCCCATTCATTAAAATCTAAGGTCTTCCCGATTAATTTCAAGAGGTCAGAGAACGCCACCTCCGTCCCGGTTTTATCGAGAATTGAAAGCGATGCATACATCAGTTTGGTGGCGAGTATGCGGCTGCGGCTTGGCGCTTTTCCTTTGCTCATTTGGTTTGATTTTAGACTTAATGATGATTGGATTGTGAATTTTTGCAAATATAGACTATATTTTGATAAGGTGCAACTTTATTGATGGATTTTAACGGCCAATCTCGGGCAAGGCTGTGTATGAATAGAATTATTAGGCGGTTTATGTTGAGCCGTATCGGCGGAATTTTTGTCTGAAGTGCTTATATGCGGCCGGATGTATCGTTTGAATTACGGCCGTTTGGTGTGGTTAAATGTTTCTCGGACGGATAATCGATGTAAACCTCCTGATTGATGGAGGTGATTTTTTTTGAGATTTTAAGATGTTGATGTGTAGTGCAATAGCTTTTGAGGGTGGATTTCGATAGAAAAAAAGTCGCAAAAAAATTTGTCAGTTTCGGAAAAGTGCGTACCTTTGCAGTGCTTTTGAAAGCAACCTCGGGGTGTAGCTCAGTTGGTTAGAGTACGCGTCTGGGGGGCGTGAGGTCGCTAGTTCGAGTCTAGTCACCCCGACACAAAAAAACAAAATTTCCCCCCTTAAGCGGGTCTCCATTCGGAGGCTCGCTTAATTTTTGTGCTCTGTCTTTTCGGTTGATTTCAGTAGGGGCGCTTTCGATTCTCGAGAATTAAGAATGCTGCCGATAGGACGCATCGTTGTGCGTGACTACCGGCAGCGGAGATATGATACGGGTCGGATTGTACGTCTGTTATGGCGCGAAGTCGCTGAGAACTCAGATGGCCGAGACAATTTCGAAGTCTCTGACTTCTACGTGGATTTACTTGTTCTCGGCGACGAAGGCGACGATGTCGGCATTGGACGCGCCGTTGAGCAGCTTGCCGTCACGCCAGTTGAGGGTGGGATAGGTCTCGCGTAGCGATTTGACGCATCCTTCGATACCGCTGCCGCCCGAAGTGGCAAAGGGGACGAGGACTTTGCCTTTGAGATCGTGTGCTTCTACGAAGCTGTTGATGATGTGCGGCGCTACGTACCACCATATCGGAAATCCTATGTATACGATGTCGTATTTGGTGATATCCTCGCAGTTGCGGGCCAAGGCCGGTCGTGATGTAGGGTCTTTCATCTCAATGGTGGAGCGGCTTTGGTCGTTGGTCCAATCGAGGTCGGCATCTGTATATGCTTGTGCCGGGGTAATCTCGAAGATGTCGGCATCGGCGGCCTTGGCAAGTCGCTGTGCCACGGCGCGGGTGGTGCCTGTGGCGGAGAAGTACGTCACCAGGATCTTTTTGTCGGAGTTGTTTTGCTGCATGGCGTCTGAGGTTTTGTGTTCTGTCTGGCCGCAGGCGCTCAGCGACATTAGTGATGCCAGAGAGGCGGCGAAAAATTGGATTAAGCGGTTCATAATATGTGTAGTGTCTTTGAAGGTATGTTGTGCGTAAAAAATCTACCATAGATATGTATAACTGTGAAGCCCTTGGATGTGCCGGAGGCCACGGCGTTTGCGCGGGCCTTATTTGGCGGCTGAAGAAGTCGAGAGGGCATCGTAAGCTGCATCATCTACCGGCTCGAGCCACTCGTTGGAGGCGCCTTCAGTCGGGACGGCTATGGCGATGTGCTGAAACCAACTGTCCGCCGTTGCTCCGTGCCAGTGTTTGACTTCGGCCGGGATATTGACAACATCGCCCGGATGCAGCAGTTGTGGCGCCTTCCCCCATTCCTGATACCATCCTGTGCCGCCTACGCATATCAGGATCTGTCCGCTACGATGGTGTATGTGCCAGTTGTTGCGGCAGCGCGGTTCGAAGGTGACGTTGGACATCGGCAGCGGCTGTCCCGACAGTGGAGCCAGGTAGCTATTGCCGATAAAATATTTGGCATAAGCCGTGTTTGGCTGGCCGGTGGGAAAGATTTGGTTGTCTACCGGGCGTCCTAGGGTGAACTCTTCGCCGAAGACTGCGGCTACGGCTTGTGCGGCGCGCCAACTCTCCATAGACCCGACTTTGGCGGCCAGGACTGCGGGTATGGCGTGCAGTTGGTCGTCCGTGACGCCCATATTGCGTGCGCCGCTGACATGAGATTTCAGTTGTGCGGCGCAGCCTTCCAAAGCCGAAAGTGCGCCGATGGTGGCCATCTCGCGCTCGGCGAAGGTGAGGATGTCGCGTGCAAATATGTCGCCGAAGAGGTGGGCTTTCAGGTAATAGTCTTCGGAGGCGTCAAAGGTGTAATTGAAAGGTACGCCGCCACACAATCGCGTCTGGACCTCGGTGCCTTGGCGCAGTGCGTTGTAGTCGGCAGGCAGCGGCGAAGCTTCGCGCCCGGGGGTGTCACAGATGCCGCGTTCGGAGCGTTTGGAGATTACGGATTGCAACTTGCCGAGGGCGTTGAGGCTACGTGGAAATCCCGTGTATGCGTACAGTTGAGCAAACACTTCTTTGAGTGTCGAGATTTCGATGCCGTTGTCCAGGGCATTGCCGATAGCGCCGGCAAGGCCGTCCATATCGCCGCGAGCCTCTAAGGCGGCTACGGTAATAATGTCTTGTTGTCGTGTGTTCAATGCATTCATAATGTTATCGTTGGCTACGCATTCGATAGAGGAGGCGGCTACCGCCAGCGCTATGGCAATGTGTTTCATATAAAGGTGTTTTACATTATTATATATATGAGGTCTTGTTTACCGATGCAAAATTACGGCGTGTTCTCGGGCGTATCGATACCATTATTACCGAAATTGTTGCCAATTTTTCGGCTGTTATAGTGGTGTGGTTGATGCCTCGATGTGACAATGTCTGACAGCGTATGCAGACCATCGATGGTGCTTGGTTGCGGCTCGGGATGCCGCGAACGGAAGGATGTATGGTCTTAGCAGTTAAGATTGTAGGGTGTCGCCGAACGCCTATGTGTGTGCGTGACCGCGACTTTGGCACAGAATGTGCTAATATGATTCGTACAAAGAATGAAATACAAATAAATAAATCACATAAAAAGTTTGAACTATGAACGTTAAACCTCTTGCCGACCGCGTAATTATCCGTCCTGCACAGGCCGAAGAAGTTACGGCTGCCGGTATCATCATTCCCGATTCCGCAAAAGAAAAACCGCTGAAAGGCACTGTTATTGCCGTTGGTCCCGGCACCAAGGACGAAGTTATGGAGCTGAAAGACGGAGACACCGTGCTGTATGGCAAATACGCCGGTACCGAACTCGAAATCGAAGGTGACAAGGTGCTGATTATGCGCCAGAGCGAAGTCCTCGCTATCCTCGGATAAGCCGGACGAACAATCATCCAAAACAAGCTAAAAAGTTACAACCATGGCAAAAGAAATCAAATTCAATACAGAGGCTCGTGAAGAGCTCAAAAAAGGCGTGGACGTATTGGCCGACGCCGTCAAAGTAACACTGGGCCCGAAAGGCCGCAACGTCATTATTGACAAGAAATTCGGTGCGCCGCACATCACTAAGGACGGCGTCAGCGTAGCTCGCGAAGTCGAGTTGGAAGAGCCTATGCAGAATATGGGCGCTCAGCTTGTCAAGGAAGTCGCTTCCAAGACCGGTGACGATGCCGGCGACGGCACCACCACCGCCACCGTATTGGCTCAGGCTATTGTCAATGTCGGCCTGAAGAATGTCACTGCCGGTGCCAATCCTATGGACCTCAAGCGCGGTATTGACAAGGCAGTAGCCACCGTGGTCGAAGGCATCAAGAAGATGGCTCAGCCCGTAGGCGACGACTTCAAGAAGATTGAGGACGTGGCTCGTGTATCGGCCAATAACGATGAGACCATCGGCCAGCTTGTCGCCGAGGCCATGAAGAAAGTCAAGAAAGAAGGCGTCATCACCGTGGACGAAGCAAAGGGTACCGAAACCACTATCGACATCGTCGAGGGCATGCAGTTTGATCGCGGCTTTATTTCGCCTTACTTCATCACCGATGCCGAGAAGATGGAATGCGTTATGGAGCACCCTTACATCTTGCTCTATGACAAGAAGATTTCCAATCTCAAAGATATGCTTCCCATCCTCGAAAGCACGGCTCAGAGCGGTCGCGGTTTGCTGATTATCGCCGAAGATGTCGATCAGGAAGCTCTCGCCACACTCGTTGTCAATCGTCTTCGCGGGTCGTTGAAGATCTGCGCAGTCAAGGCTCCCGGCTTCGGTGATCGTCGCAAAGAGATGCTCGAAGACATCGCCATCCTTACCGGCGCTACCGTAGTGAGCGAGGAAAAGGGTATGCAGCTTTCCGCCGCTACTATAGACATCCTCGGTACGGCCGAAAAGGTTACTATAAACAAGGAAAATACCACTATCGTCAACGGCGCCGGCAATAAGGACAATATAGCCGCACGCGTAGCCCAGATACACGCTCAGATCGAGCAGACCAAGAGCGACTATGATCGCGAGAAACTGCAGGAACGCTTGGCCAAACTTGCCGGCGGTGTTGCGGTGCTGCATATCGGAGCACCCAGCGAGGTGGAAATGAAAGAGAAGAAAGACCGTGTAGATGATGCTTTGAGCGCTACACGTGCCGCCATCGCTGAGGGTATCGTCCCCGGTGGCGGTGTGGCTTACATCCGTTGTATTCCCGCTTTGCGTACCCTCAAGGGTGCCAATGATGACGAGCAGACCGGTATCGAGATTGTGCTTCGTGCCATCGAAGAGCCTCTGCGTCAGATTGCGGCTAACGCCGGTGTCGAAGGCGCCGTTGTGGTACAAAAAGTCAGCGAAGGCACGGGCGACTACGGCTACAACGCTCGCACGGATACTTACGAGAACCTCCACGCTGCCGGAGTTATCGACCCGGCCAAGGTAACGCGCGTTGCATTGGAAAATGCCGCATCCATCGCCGGAATGTTCCTGACCACCGAATGTGTCATCGCCGACAAGAAGGAAGAGAATGCAGCACCCGCTATGCCTGCCGGCGGTATGGGTGGCATGGGCGGCATGATGTAATCTGCTGTAATCGCCCCGCGAGACGCCGCCTTATCTCGGCGGTAGCCTGCGGATAAAGAGAGCCGCTTCCACGCAAGTGGAAGCGGCTCTCTTTGTATTAGGACTTGCGTCAATGCTGCTTTCACCCGTAAGGATGACGGCGGCCAATGATTTATGGGCTTGAGCCAATGCATCATTCGTGAGGTTTGGCGTGTCGGGTGTACTCCTCGGGTGATGTCGGTATTGATAGGCAGGTACGGTCGTGCCGCGGGCTGTGTTCGGATATGGCGAGAATATCCGATCGCAACGCAGCGCCGGAAGTTGACTCTTTGGGCGAAAAGTGACGCTGCGATGGGTACAACGACGCTGCGATGGGAATGTGATGTGCCGGGATATAAAACAACGCAGCGGGCAATGCCGAGCATTGTCCGCTGCGTTGTTGTCTTCGAAAACGGAGATTATTTGAGTGCGTCCTTGACTGCGTCGTTGGGTACCATTTCTTCTTTGAAGACGTAGGCGCCGGTCTTGGGGGACTTGACCATTTTGATGACCTTGCTGTATGTACGGCCTTCACCTTTTTGCAGGGAGGCCACTGTTTTCTTTGCCATATCTTAGGTGGTTTGGGTGCGTATAGGTGAGGGGTGTTATTTAATCTCTTTATGAACTGTCACGCGCTTCAGAATGGGGTTGTATTTTTTGAGTTCGAGGCGCTCTGTGGTGTTCTTGCGGTTCTTGGTGGTGATGTAACGGGATGTGCCGGGCATTCCGCTGGCTTTATGTTCGGTGCATTCGAGGATGACCTGCACGCGATTACCTTTTGCTTTCTTTGCCATCTTCTCTTATATTTTTAGAATCCAATGATTTTGATGTCGTTCTCGGTCAGGTAGCCTTTTTCGGCGGCCTGAATCATAGCGGCGTTGAGGCCTAATTTGTTGATGGTGCGCAGTCCGGCAGCGGAGATTGTCAGGCTGATCCACATGCCTTGTTCTACCCAGTAGAATTTCTTGGTGAACAGGTTGACGTTAAAACGACGTTTGGTGCGACGTTTCGAGTGCGATACGTTGTTGCCCGTGATAGCTTTCTTGCCGGTGATTTGACAAATCTTTGACATGGCTGTTAATGGTTTATCGTGTTCGGTGTCTGTTTATTGTTGTCTTTGAATGTCTTAGCGACGCGCGTTCCGTCTCATATCACCTGTGGGCGCATCTTTCCCACCGGCTTTTTCGGAGCCGCCGTAAAACAGGATGCAAAGTAACGACTTTTTTCGTTATCTACCAAATATTTCCACCTTTTTTTGCCCGAATGGTCGAAAATAATTTTCTCGCGCTTGGTCTGCATTGTATCGGGTGGCTTGTCCGGGGTATCGTGGTGCCTTAGGTGATGCTTGGAGTGACCGAGGCATGGTATGATGTGAATGCCTTTTGCCGGTTTTTGGCGCGATAATTGCTGTGGTATTTGCGGCAGGGTGGATGTTTCGCCGCTGCCGTGTAATTCAAATCATATAATGTACATTGCATCCCGAAAACATAAAGAGAACATTGCCGAGTACTTGCTGTATATGTGGCAGATAGAGGATATCATCCGCGCTTACAATCTTGATATTGAGCGTATAGACGAGGCTGTAATACGTCCTATGGGCTTGGACGAGGAGCGGGCGCATGCGTTGCGCGAGTGGTATGTATCGCTTATAGATATGATGCGTCGTGAGGGTGTGGAGCGTTCGGGACACTTGCAAATCAATCGTAATACGTTGGGTCAGCTTGTGGACTTGCATCGGCGTTTGTTGTCGAGTGCCAAGTATGCCGAGTATAGTGCTCAGTTGTACAAGACTTTGCCTTTTATTGTCGAGTTGCGTGCCAAGGGTGGGGCGTCACCGGCCGGCGAGCTTGAAACGTGCTTCAATGCGTTGTATGGGGTGCTGATGTTGCGCTTGCGCGGTAAGGAGATTTCCAAGGGCACGGCTGATGCTGTAGTTCAGATTTCCAAGCTTTTGGCGATGCTTGCCGGTTATTACAAACTCGATAGGGATGATAAACTGGAGTTTTGAGGGTAGGGGCAATTTCTCTAAGCAAGTTACATCTATTATTAAAGCCTGAATAGCTTTTGTGGCTATTCAGGCTTTAATAGCTTTTGTGGCTGTTATGGCTATTATAGCAGTTCCGGCTATATACGGCTTATGTAGTGTGTGTATGAGTGTGGCTGTTTTCAGCCGTCGATGCGGCTGGCGGCGGCCATTTCGTCGTATTCGGCCCAGTCGGGGTCGTTTTCGCACGTGATTTGCAGGGGCATAAGCGGCAGCGATGCCAGGGCTTCGTTGAGCTTGCGCCCGAAGATGTTTGTGCTGATGGTGTAGAGTACCCATTGGCGGCTTCCGTCGCCGGTGTATATGCCGGTGAGCACTGCTACGGGGTCTTTGTCGAAGGTGTCGGCCATGGCGTCGGTGGCTTGTTCCATGAGTGTGGAGTCCTCGGTGTCGGGCATACCATGACCGCCGTATTCCCAGGAGATGGTTACGCGTATGTTGAAGCGCGGATTGGCACGAAATTTTTCGATGTCGGCACGTCCGGTGACCAGGATGTCATATCCTTCGTCGCTGACGGTGGGGCATGTCCAGTATTCTCCTTTCATAATGAAAAAGCAATGTCAAGATAATGAGGAATTAAGGACTTTAGAGTCCTTAAGGACGATAGGATTATTCTTTTATCCGGGCTCTGTTTTCGAGAGGCGGAAAGGATGAAGCGAAAAGGACGACGGGCGGATGTAAGCCGGGTTCTGTAAGCCCTCGGTATCCCGCAAGGGGACCGGACGGAGCCATGCACGTCATTTATCTGAGCGCCGTGTTGCCACGGTCGCTTTAGCAGTCTACCCCCCGGCAATGGACGAGCAGCCCTTAAATGCCGGTATACTTGACCTTGCAACCCATAAGGTGTGCGGCGAGTCATGTCACCATGTCTCCCGGTGGGCTCTTACCCCACCTTTTCACCATTGCCGACGTGGTCGGCTGTTATTTTCTGTCACACTGCTATGCCGTTTCCGACATCTTGCCGTTAGCAAGTATGGTGCTCTGTGTTGCCCGGACTTTCCTCACGTCTGCGCAGGTCGGCCTCGCGGCTTCTCTGCCGGACGAGCGACGCGCCTCTGCCCGTCGTCGTTTTCTCTTCGTCGGTATGTCTATGTCTTTCGGCGTCTGTTTAGACGTAGCCTTTGATGATGCCGCGTTTGCTGTTGCGGACAAACATGATGATTTCGTCGCGCTCGGGGGTAGCGGGCAGCTCGGCTTCGATGCGTGTGACGGCGTCCGAGACGTTCAGCCCCGAGAGGTAGAGGTAGCGGTAGATGTCCTGTATTTCGCGGATGGTGTCGCTGGAGAAGTTGCGACGGCGCAGTCCGATGCTGTTGATGCCGGCGTAGGATATGGGTTCGCGTGCGGCTTTGACGTATGGTGGAACGTCTTTGTTGATGAGTGCGCCTCCTTGAATCATGACGTGCGAGCCCAGGTGGCAGAATTGGTGTACCAGTGTTCCGCCGCCGATGATGGCGTAGTCGTCTACGATGACTTCGCCGGCCAGTTGTGTGGCGTTGGAGATGATGATATTGTTGCCTACGCAGCAGTCATGTGCGATGTGCGAGTAGGCCATAATCAGGCAGTTGTTGCCCACGACGGTACGTCCTTTGGAGGCTGTGCCGCGGTTGACGGTGACAAATTCGCGTAGGGTGGTGTTGTCGCCGATGATGGCGTATGTTTCTTCGCCTCTGAATTTGAGGTCCTGGGGTATTGCGCCGATGACGGCTCCGGGGAAGATGGTGCAGTTGCGGCCTATGCGTGCGCCTTCCAGGATGGTGACGTTGGAGCCTATGCGTGTGCCTTCGCCTATTTCGACGTTTTGGTCTATGGTGACAAATGGGTCGATGACTACGCTGGGGTGTATCTTGGCTGCGGGGTGTACGTATGCTAAGGGCTGTTTCATTTATTCTTGATGATTTGTGCCATAAATTCGCATTCGGTCACGAGTTTTTCGCCTACGAAGGCGCGGCCTTTCATGACGGCGCATCCGCGGCGCAGTTCGGTCATAAAGGATACGTGGAACAGGAGTGTGTCTCCGGGGACGACTTTTTGGCGGAATTTCACATTGTCTATTTTCATGAAGTATGTCGAGTAGCGTTCCGGATCGGGCACGGTGCCGAGCACGAGCAGTCCGCCGGTCTGGGCCATAGCTTCGATCATAAGTACGCCGGGCATCACGGGCTCTTGGGGGAAGTGTCCTTGGAAGAAGGGCTCGTTGGTGGTGACGTTTTTGACGCCTACGATGTAGCTTTCGCTGCGTTCGATGATTTTGTCTACCAGCAGGAAGGGGTAGCGGTGGGGCAGCAGGGCGCGTATTTGGTTGTTGTCCAGTATGGGTGCGGCGTTGGGGTCGTACACGGGGGCTATGGCGTCCATACGGCGTACGTCGCGGCGCAGTTTCTTGGAGAGTTGGGCGTTGATGGTGTGTCCGGGGCGTGTGGCGATGATGCGGCCGCGCAGTGGGGCGCCTATCAGGGCAATGTCGCCTATGATGTCAAGCAGTTTGTGTCGTGCGGGTTCGTTTTCGTGTGTCAGCGGTGTCTCGTTGATGTATCCGTACTCGGTTACGCATTTGTGCTGTACGCCCATAATGTCGGCGATATGGTCCAGTTTGTCTTGGCTCAGGGGCGAGTCGTAGATGACTATGGCGTTGTCCAAGTCGCCGCCTTTGATGAGGTTGGCGGCCAGCAGTTGTTCGATCTCGCGTACGAAGACGAAGGTGCGGCTGGCGGCGATTTCGTCGGCGAAGTCGCTCAGGTGCTCGAGACTTGCATACTGGTTGTGCAGTACGGGCGAGTCGAAGTTGATCATCACGTCGGCGGTGAATTCTTCGTCGGGGAGCACTATGATTTTGGCGCCGGTCTCGGGGTCGGAGACTTCGATTTTGTGGCGTACCACAAAGAATTCTTTGTCGGCTTCTTGTTCTTGGAGTCCGGCTTGGGCGATGGCGTGGGTGTATATTGCGGCGCTGCCGTCCAGTATGGGCATTTCGGGGCCGTCTACGCAGATTAGGACGTTGTCGATTCCGGCGGCGTAGAGTGCGGCCATAGCGTGCTCGATGGTGCTGACGGTGATGTCGGGGGAGATGCCGATGACAGTGCCGCGGCTGGTGGCTACGACGTTTTCGGCTACGGCGGGGATGACGGGTTGGCCTTCGAGGTCGATGCGTTGGATTTTGTATCCGGTGCCTTCGGCTGCGGGGTTGAAGGTTGCCGTGATGTTGAGGCCGGTATGCAGCCCTTTGCCTTGGAGCGTAAAGGGCTTGGCGAGCGTGAGCTGTTTCATAGTGGCTTATATGGTGTTATGTATTGTTTCGACGTTTGGTTATTGTTGCTTGGTGCTTTTTTCGAGGGCTCCGACGCGGTCAAAGAGCTGACCGAGGCGGCGTGTATATGCTGCTTGGCGGGCAAATTCGCCGGCGGGTACGGCGGGGTATCCCATGATGCGGCTGCCGGGGGCGACGTTGTTGGGTACGCCCGATTGGGCGCCTATCTGTGTGCGGTCGCCCACTGCGATATGCCCGGCGATGCCCACTTGTCCGCCTACCATGCAGTGGTTGCCGACGTGTGCGCTGCCGGCGATTCCGGCTTGGGCGGCCACTACGGTATGCTCGCCCACGGTGACGTTGTGCGCCACTTGTATCAGGTTGTCCAGCTTGGTGCCGCGGCCTACACGGGTGGCGCCCATGGTGGCGCGGTCTACGGTGGTGTTGGCGCCTATCTCGACGTCATCGCCTATTTCGACGATGCCCATTTGAGGTATTTTGTGGTAGACTCCGTCGCTGTCGGGTGCAAAGCCGAAGCCGTCGGCACCTATGACGACGCCGGCATGGATGATGCAGCGTGCGCCGATATGGCATCCGGGGTATACGCGGCATCCGGGATAGAGCACGGTGTCTTCGCCTATGACGGCGCCGTTGCCTACGTACACTTGGGGGTATATCTTGGCGCCGCGTCCTATCTTGGCGTCTTTGCCGATGTATGCAAAGGCGCCGATGTATGCTTCATCGGGTATGTCAACGCCTTGGGCTATATAGCTGGGCTGCTCGATGCCGCTGGGATGCTGTGTCATAGCGGCGGCGGCCATTTCCATCAGTTTGGTGACTGCGCTGTAGGGGTCGGCCACGCGTATCATGGTGGCATGTACGGGGTGTTCGGGTACGAAGTTGTCGGCCACGAGCACTATGGATGACCTGGTGTCGTAGATATAGTGCGTATATTTCGGATTGGCAAGGAATGACAGTGCGCCGGGGTGCCCTTCTTCGATTTTGGCAAAGGTGCTGACTGCGGCCTTTGGGTCGCCGTCAATGGTGCCGCCGATAAGGGCTGCTAACATTTCTGCTGTAAACTGCATGTGTCTGGTCGTGTATGATTACAATGAATGCGACCGCAAAAGTACGCAAAATAAACGACATAGACAAATCCGTCTTGCGGCTCGAGCCGCAGGACGGATTTGTCTATGGATTGAGATTAATGAGAGTTATAAGAATAATGTCCTGATGTCCATTGTTCCCATGATTCCTATGTCTCACATCATTCTCATTGTTTCATTGCCCAGGATATCCAGTGGTTCGGGAGGAGCGACATTCGACATTATAATCATTCCCACTCGATGGTGCTCGGCGGCTTGGAGGATACGTCGTAGCATACGCGGTTGACGCCTCGGACGCTGTTGAT
>CAKTOT010000062.1 GCA_934590135.1 uncultured Muribaculaceae bacterium | reverse complement strand
AAACTCGGCTTTTCTTCCCCGGTCGCTGAATTCTTCAAATATATTGGCTAATTTTGCACTTGATACTGGAATCTACCAAGACGCGAAACCATAAAAAAGCCGCAAGACGTGAACGGCAAGCCCATTGAAGCCCCCCCCCTGTCAGGCAATTCCGCATTTCGCATCCCACACTATTTCGAGTATACACGCGATATCAGGCCGTTGACTACGCGATCGAAGTCGCGCTCGGCATCCAAGCCGTCCGAGGCCATTATCATCAGGCGAACACTCTCCCCACCGGGACGATACGGCGGCTGCATGTAATTGCGTCCGCGCCAAAGCCGCAGGCCGTGACGCTCGTAAAACCCGATGCGGCGACACGCCATCTCGCCGAAACTCTCCGGCTCAACTTCCAGGACCACAGGCACTTCCTGATCCATGGCCGTAACGGCATCAACGATGACTCCGCCAATGCCGCCGTTGCGTATGTTTTCGGACGTGGCAAGATGCTCTATATACCTATATCCATCAAGCATCCAAACGGTTATAAACCCGGCAAATTCGCCGGAATTTCGGCAATACGCAGCATAGCACGTCATCGGGACTGACTCGCAGTCCACATTATGCGCCTGAGCATCCAAGTCTCGGCGCTCGCTCTCGGGAAACGCCCGTACCAGCAGCGCCTCTATTGCGGCATAATCCGGACTGTCGGTAGTGATAGGGCGTAACGTAATCTGTCGTTGCATAATATTTCGGTCTAACGTTTCGGGGCACAAAGATACAAACATTTAGCCACAACGACACCGAGGCACTCGAATACACTGAAATCATTTCGGGCAATGCCCCTCATCATCCAGTCCGGCAGAACCACATCCGGGCCTAAATTCCGCATGCCGGAGTCGGCACGGATCTTACTTTTGGCACGCTGTTTGCAAAGCACAAAAGTGTGGCTCTCAATAGCGTTGCAAGACACGGATGCCACATTAAGATTATTTAATACGGAAAAATTTCCATAATATATTACGACATACATCTTATAACAAAAAAAGTTGCTAACTTTGCAGTTGAAAAACAAGGCTCACAAAGGCCAAACGGCTGAAAATAAGACAAAAAGCACAGAAACTAAGGTAAAACAAGATTAATAATAACAACAATGAGCAAACTCGAAGAAATCAAACAGCAACGTCTGCCCGAGATCAAGGCCGCACTTGCCAAGTATGGTATCAACGGTACTACCGAAGTCGTTTACAACCCCACCTACGACGAGCTCTTCAAGGAAGAGACCAAACCCTCGCTTGAAGGCTACGAAAAAGGCAAAGTCACCGAACTCGGTGCCGTAGACGTAATGACAGGCGTCTACACCGGTCGCTCGCCCAAAGACAAATTCATCGTAATGGACGAGAACTCCAAAGACACCGTTTGGTGGACAACCGAGGGATACAAAAACGACAACAAGCCCGCAAGTCAAGAAGCTTGGAAGGCTGTCAAAGAGCTCGCCGTCAACGAACTCTGCAACAAGAAACTCTACGTTGTCGACGGCTTCTGCGGCGCAAACAAAGACACCCGCATGGCTGTGCGCTTTATTATGGAAGTAGCATGGCAGGCCCACTTCGTAACCAATATGTTCATCCGCCCCACCGCAGACGAACTCGCCGACTTCACACCCGATTTCATTGTATACAACGCCTCCAAGGCCAAAGTCACCAATTACAAGGAGCTGGGCCTGAACAGCGAAACCGCCGTTGTATTCAACATCACCAGCCGCGAGCAGGTAATCATCAACACCTGGTACGGTGGCGAGATGAAGAAAGGTATGTTCTCGATGATGAACTACTTCCTGCCTCTGCGCGGCATCGCTTCGATGCACTGCAGCGCCAACACCGATATGGAAGGCAAGAACACCGCCATCTTCTTCGGCCTCAGCGGCACCGGCAAGACCACACTTTCGACCGACCCCAAACGTCTGCTTATCGGCGATGACGAACACGGCTGGGACGACAACGGCGTCTTCAACTTCGAAGGCGGCTGCTACGCCAAGGTTATCAACCTCGACAAGGACAGTGAGCCCGACATCTACAACGCCATCCGTCGCGACGCCCTTCTCGAGAACGTAACCGTAGACGAAAACGGCAAGATTGACTTTGCCGACAAGAGCGTCACCGAGAACACCCGCGTATCCTATCCTATCGACCACATCGAAAAGATTGTACGCCCCATCAGCGCAGGTCCCGCCGCTAAGAATGTCATCTTCCTCAGCGCCGATGCCTTCGGTGTTCTGCCCCCCGTATCCATCCTGACACCCGAGCAGACCAAGTACTACTTCCTGAGCGGCTTCACCGCCAAACTCGCCGGAACGGAACGTGGTATCACCGAGCCCACTCCCACCTTCTCGGCATGCTTCGGCCAGGCATTCCTGGAACTGCACCCCACCAAATACGCAGAGGAACTCGTCAAGAAAATGGAGAAATCCGGAGCCAAGGCATATCTGGTCAACACCGGCTGGAACGGAACCGGTAAGCGCATCTCTATCCGCGACACTCGCGGCATCATCGATGCTATCCTTGACGGCTCCATCCTCAAAGCTCCTACAAAGAAGCTCCCCATCTTCGATTTCGAAGTGCCCACCGAACTGCCCGGCGTAGATCCCAAGATCCTCGACCCGCGCGACACATACACCAACGTCGAAGACTGGAACGTCAAAGCCAAAGACCTCGCAGCTCGCTTCATTAAGAACTTCAACAAATACGAGAACAACGCTGCCGGTAAAGCACTCGTTGCCGCCGGTCCTCAGCTCTAAGCAGCAGCACTGACGCTCGTCAACCACCCATAAGTGAGGAGGGTATCCCGACACGGGACACCCTCCTCACTTTTCTTGTACGAGGGCAGCTTACGGCAAGTTCATCAGCTTGGACACAAACACGACAAAAGTAAGGCGTACACGACAGCACTGACATTCACGCCAAAGCAGACGCAAATGTCTAAGTACGTAAAGAAATCAAATAGAAATCAAATAGAAATCAAATAGAAGGCAAGAAGAATAAGACCTATGCCTAAAATGCTTGCCTCGGGTAAATATCCGCTTGCAAAAGCCGCCGTCAGCGCAGCACGTACAGCGGACTGGACTCGAAGCGCGGCAAGGCCGTCAACAATACATCCGAAGTACCGGGGGCCGGCATAACGGCATGGTCGGCAGACATCACCTTGCGTCCGACATCTTCGAGAGCTTTGCGCATAGTGGCCATGGCAGTCTCCGGCGTATTATTGTCATGCGACAAATGGCATAGAAAGACGTGGCTCAGATGTGCCTCGGGGTGCGCAACGGCAACCGAAGCGACAGCGGCAGCCGCCTGGCGATTATCCAAATGGCCGCACTCGCTTTCGATACGAGCCTGCAAATACGGCGGGTAAGTACCATTGTGCAACATCTCGACATCGTAGTTCGATTCTATCATCAAATAGCTGGCTCGGCGCACATAGGCCTCGGCGCGTTCCGTCAGGTAGCCCGTATCCGTCACCACTACAAAGTGGCGCGATCCATTGTCTATATCGAAACCCACATTATCCGTGCCGTCATGGCTGGTTTCGAAAGGCGTAATATTCAGACCCGCAGCTTCGAAGGCAAATTCTTTATATATCGGCTTATGGTAATCCTTGATGCGACGAGAGAGGCTGCTGCGACGCAGTATGCCCGAAAGACAGCGCGGCGTACAATACAACTGCATATGCTTGTTGTTGCGCAATAGCGAGTACGCATAACGCACATGGTCGCTATGGTCATGCGTCAGTATTATGCCGGCGATTTTCTTAATATCCAACCCGTTAGCCTCAAGCGCCGCCGTTACTTTTTTAGAATCCACGCCGGCATCTATGAGTACGCCACGGCCACCCGGTGCACCTACATACGCACAATTGCCGCTGCTGCCGCTGCCGAAAGACACAAACAGCAACTTCTGCGGACGTTCGAGTGTCGAGGTATTCACCAGAATGTCCTGATTGGATGCATCAGGCGAGACAGGAGCCTTGGGCGCCGCAACAGCCGCACGGTCATCCGCTTCGGTCATATCGATATCCACATTATCAAACAGCCCCGGCATATCGTCCAGGGCGCGTGACAAGCGGCGACGGCGTTTAGGCATAGTTGGCATGACTTATTCGAACAGTAGAAATATGGTGGGTATTTTGTTGTAGCAGTACTTGCGGCGACGCCATCCGGCAAGTGTATCGGTGATGATACTTTCCGAAGCGCCGGAAATATCGGCAGCCACACACAGGCGCATGTGCGCCGGCAGTGTCTGCACCAATGTGGCGATAAGGCGGTCGTTGCGATAAGGCGTCTCAATAAATATCTGCGTCTGCTTGTCGCGCTGTACGGACTGCGCCAATTTGTGCAGTGTACGTGTGCGTGCCGACGCATCTATGGGCAGATAGCCGTGAAAGGCAAAACTCTGGCCGTTCATACCACTGGCCATCAGCGCCATCAAGATGCTCGATGGCCCTACCAGAGGGACGACACGCAGGCCCTCGCGCTGGGCTATAGCTACGGCATCGGCGCCCGGGTCGGCGACCGCCGGACACCCGGCCTCGCTGATGACGCCCATGGCGTATCCACGGCGTAACGGCTCAAGCATCGGCGCCACAGCCGCGGCATCCGTATGCTCGCTCAGCTCGACAAACTCAATGCTGTCAATATCTATATCACGGCAACAACGCTTGAGAAAGCGACGTGCCGACCTGATATTCTCAACGATAAAGTGGCGTATCTCCTTGACAATCTCAATATTGCGCGCCGGCAAGACATCTTCCACCGGTCCATCCGAAAGTGGTACGGGAATAAGGTACAGCGCCGGAGCCAGAACCGAAGCGGCACGCGCCGTCGGCGGTTCCAAGCCCTGCGTACGTGCATCGTCTGTTTCGGCCGGGGATATCATTGCGGCACAAAGGTACGAAAAATGCACCGCACCCACAACACTCATGTATTCAAAATAACGGAAGTACGGCCGCATTTTTGCGCTCTTGCGTCGCAGCTGCAGAGGGTACTCTCGCAAAAAAATCGTATATTTGCACTTTCGGAGGAGCGCGTAGTGCGCGCTCCCGAGAGATCAATGCACAACCATCTAAAAGTAATATTTTGAATATCAAGACCATAACAGCCATGGCAGCTGCTTTTGCCATGACGCTTGCCTACAGCCCCGCCGAGGCTTGTACAAGCCTTATTGCAACACCGGGCGCCACCGTCACCGGTAGTGTAATGATTACATACGCCGCCGACAGCCACGAGTTATACGGCGAATTGTACTCGCACATAGGAGGCGATCACGCCCCCGGTACCAAACGTGCCATCATCGAATGGGACACCCAAAAGCCACTGGGCGAAATCGATGAAGCGCCCCATACATATTCGTCGATAGGCAATATGAACGAGCTCGGTCTGACAATTTCAGAGACCACATGGGGCGGGCGGCCCGAGCTGAACGGCACAGGTCTTATAGACTACGGCTCGCTGATATACATCACTTTGGAGCGTGCACGCACTGCACGCGAGGCCATAGAAACAATGACATCGCTTGCCAATAAATACGGCTATGCCTCCGGCGGCGAAAGTTTCAGCATCGCTGATTCCGACGAAGTTTGGATTTTGGAACTCATAGGCAAGGGCAAGCACGACAAAGGTGTCGTATGGGTGGCCCGCCGCGTACCAGACGGATACATCAGCGGACACGCCAATAATGCACGCATACACACCTTCCCGCTTGACGACCCGGAGACACTGTACAGCCCGGACGTCATTTCCTTTGCTCGCAAATGCGGATACTACAAAGGCAAGGACGAAGATTTTGACTTCTCGCGCGCCTACTCGATATACGATATGCTGTCCCTGCGCGGCTGCGACGGCCGTGTCTGGAGCTACTTCAATCGCTTTGCAGCCCAAGGTAGCATGGAGGCATACCTGCCTTGGGTACTGCGCGGACAGGGCGACCCCATGCCTTTGTGGGTGCGCCCCGAGCGACAGTTGACAGCACAAGACCTCAAAGATATGATGCGCGACCACTTCGAAGGCACACCCATGGATATGACCAAGGACATAGGCGCCGGCCCGTATGACGTACCCTACCGCTGGCGTCCGCTGACCTACAAAGTGGACGGCATCGAATACACGCACGAGCGAGCCATAGCCACGCAGCAGACCGGCTTTTCCTTTGTAGCCGACATCAACAACAATCGCCCCGCGGCTATGCGCGGCATACTATGGTTTGGCGTCGACGATGCCAATACCTGCGTATACATCCCCGTATTCAACAGCCTGAAAATGCCGCCTTACCAACTTGCACACGGTAACGGCGACCTGCTTACGCTCTCCTGGGATTCGATGTTCTGGGTCACCAATTACGTAGCCAACCAAGCCTATAATCGTTACAGCCAAATGATTGGCGACATCCGCAAGGTTCAACAAGACCTCGAAGTCCAGATGACCGTCAGCGCCGGCAAGGCCGAGGAAATGTGCCGCACTCTGTCCAATGACGATGCAGCCAAGTACTTGGCCGAAATCACCAATTATTGGGCCGAGAAATGCACCAAGGACTACCGCGCCTTGGGCGATATGCTCTTTGTCAAATACTTGGACGGAAACATCAAGAAGCAAAACGAAGACGGGACATTCAGCCGCACCCCCTATGGCCTTGCCGACAAGCCCGCCTACGGAGGATATGACGAGCGCTACTATCGTTCCATCGTCAACGAACAGGGCGATCGCCTCAAAGTAATACCCGTGGAACAATAAAACACCCGTGGAATAATGGCGACAGAAACCGAAAAGACGCATTCCGAGAAGCAGTCCGGCACATCGCAGGGCAAGACCAAGCGCGTGCTCGGAATCGCCCTGCGATACGGCATACCACTGATTGTCAGCATATTGTTGTGTAAGTTGCTGTTTGACGGAATGGATTGGAATGAGATGGTGCAAATCATCCGCGAACAATGCCATTTCCAATGGATAGCATTAGCACTGACCATCAGTATTTTCAGCCACATCTTCCGCGCCATGCGTTGGCGCATCCAATTGCGAGCCATAGGCGTCAATCCGCCCTTGTTTGCTCTGGTACTGAGCATCTTCGGTACCTATGCCGTTAACCTTGTGCTGCCGCGACTTGGCGAAATATGGCGTTCGGGATATATCTCGCGACGTCAGGACGCCCCATTCTCCAAAGTCTTCGGCAGTATGGTTGCCGACCGTCTGGCCGATACCGTCACCGTATTGCTACTCACCATTGTCACATTTATCTTGGCAGCCGGTGCACTCTCGCAGTACTTCTCGACCACACACGGGCTCGAAGGTATAGGCCGAATGTTGACCTCGCCTTGGCTTTGGGCGGCTTTCGTCGCATTTGTCGCCATATTATGGTGGATGCTGGTGTGCAAAACCGAAAATAAGGCTCTGCAACGTCTTCAAGACTTTGTACGCGGCCTCTGGAAAGGTTTTGCAGCCATATTCACTATGCCCGGCAAAGTGCGCTGGCTGATACTCACCATATGCATATGGGGCTGCTACTTCTCGCAACTATACGTGGCTTTCTACGCCTTTGACTTTACAGCCGATATCGTGTCGCAGCACACCATACTGGCCGTACTTGTCGCCTTCGTCTTCTCCAGCCTGAGTATGGGCGTGCCCTCCAACGGCGGCATAGGCCCTTGGCAATGGTCTATAATCTTTGCCTTAGGCATTTACGGTCTGGCCAAAGGGCCGGCAACAGCCTTCGCCAACCTCGTGATGGGTGCGCAGACAGCACTACTCATACTTCTGGGTATATTCACCTTCATTTGCATCGCGATGGAGAAGAAGTCCGCCGGAAGCAATGACAAATACCTCAATTCAGACAAAAACAAAAACATAGCATAATGTCAAAAGTCATCATTATCGGCGCCGGCGGCGTAGGCACTGTTGTCGCCCACAAATGCGCCCAAAATCCCGAAGTCTTCACCGACATCGTCATCGCCACACGTACACTCGCCAAGTGTCAAGCCCTGGCCAAGTTACTATCCGAAAAATACAATCACAAAAGTATTGTAGCCGACAGCGTCGATGCCGACGACGTAGCTCAGTTGTGCGAGCTGCTGCGCCGCCATAAGCCCGAGCTTGTAATTAATGTCGCCCTGCCATATCAGGATCTTACCATTATGGAGGCTTGCCTGCAATGCGGCGTCAACTATATGGATACGGCCAACTACGAGCCGCGCGACGAAGCCCACTTTGAGTATTCGTGGCAATGGGCTTATCGTCAGCGCTTTGCCGATGCCGGTCTTACAGCCATACTCGGCTGCGGTTTCGACCCGGGCGTCAGCGGAATATTCACCGCCTATGCCGCCAAGCACTATTTCAAGGCTATGGAGACACTGGACATCGTTGATTGCAACGCCGGCAACCACGGCAAAGCTTTTGCCACCAACTTCAACCCCGAAATCAACATCCGCGAAATCACTCAAAACGGACGCTACTGGCAGGACGGCCGGTGGGTTACGACCGGTCCGTTGGAGATACACAAATCGCTGACATACCCCAATATAGGGCCACGCGACAGCTACCTTATGTACCACGAGGAATTGGAAAGTCTCGTGCTCAACTTCCCCACAATACGCCGCGCTCGTTTCTGGATGACCTTTGGGCAGGAATACCTGACCCATCTGCGTGTAATTCAGGATATAGGTATGGCACGCATTGACCCGGTGATGTACAACGGACAGGAAATCATACCTCTGCAATTTCTTAAAGCAGTATTGCCCAATCCTCAGGACCTGGGCGAAAACTACACCGGCGAGACCAGCATCGGATGTCGCATCAGCGGCATAAGCAAAGACGGCAAGCCCCTCACCTATTACATATACAACAACTGCAGCCACCACGCCTCGTACCTCGAGACCGGGATGCAGGCTGTCAGCTACACCACCGGCGTCCCGGCTATGATCGGCGCAATGATGTTCCTCACGGGCAAATGGCGTCGTGCCGGCGTGTTCAACGTCGAGGAATTCGATCCCGATCCGTTTATGGAACAGCTGAACAAACAAGGCTTACCCTGGCACGAAATTATCGGCGAAGACCTGGAGCTGTAAGCCACGGCCTATTATGGCAATAATGCTAATATAGCCACAGTCGCCATCTCCCCATATTCTCACAGTTCCCATACCTCACCCACATGGAACATTACGTAGTATCTGCACGCAAGTATCGTCCCTCGACGTTTGACAGCGTCGTCGGGCAAAAGGCGCTGACGGTGACGCTGAAAAATGCCATCGCAAGCGACCGACTTGCCCACGCCTATCTATTTTGCGGCAGCCGAGGCGTAGGCAAGACGTCGTGCGCCCGCATATTTGCCAAGACCATCAACTGCACACACCGCACGCCCGACGGCGAAGCCTGCAACGAGTGCGATTCGTGCCGCAGCTTCAACGAAGGCCGCTCGCTCAACATCATCGAACTGGACGCCGCCTCACACAACGGCATAGACGATATGAAAGCCCTTATCGACCAGGTGCTTGTACCGCCGACTATGGGTCGATACCGCGTGTTCATCATCGATGAGGTGCACATGCTGTCCACCGCTGCATTCAACGCCTTTCTCAAGACGCTCGAAGAGCCGCCGGCACATGCCATATTCATCCTCGCCACCACCGAGAAGCACAAAATCATCCCCACGATATTGTCGCGCTGCCAAATCTATGATTTCAACCGCATTACAATATCCGATATGGTGGCACATCTGCAATATGTGGCACAAAACGAAGGCATCACTGCCGAGCCGGCTGCGCTGAGCGTCATCGCCCACCATGCCGATGGCGCCATGCGCGACGCACTGTCCATATTTGACCAAGTGGCCGCATCGTCACGCGGAAACATCACTTACGCGTCCACCATAGCCAACCTCAACGTCTTGGACAATAGCTATTTTGAGCGTCTTGTGGATGCTTTTGCCAACCAAGACGTATCGGCCGCGCTGCTGGTGTACAACGAGGTCAGGGCACACGGCTTTGACTCGCTGTTCTTCATCAACGGCCTCGGCGCCTACCTGCGTGACTTGATGTGCGCCGCCAATCCGGTGACATTGCCCCTAATCGAAGCCACGGACGATATCCGACAAGCCATGTCCAAACGCGCCGCCGGCTTGCCCCCTGAGTTCTTCTACCGGGCTATGGCGATATGCAACTATGCAGATCTCAACTACCGCACGGCATCCAACAAGCAATTTCTGGTTGAGCTATCTCTCATCCGACTATGCCAACTACTGAGCCCCTCGAACTCGACGGCGACTTCGGGGGGCCTCTCGACCAAATAGCCGCAATGCACTCCGCTGCGTCGGCCGCCTCGGCCGCGCCCCGAGCCACAGCCTCCACAGCTATGGCCGGGAAGGTTGCGCCCGCGGCAAAACCGGTATCTGCGTCACCTTCGACAGCTACGGCCTCGCACACACCGGCCTTCACCGGTGCGGTGATACACGGACTGCGCACCAATCTTCACACCCCCGGAGTCAGCCTCAAACACGGCATCGAGCAGACGCCCGAGGAGAAACGCGTCGAAACGGATACCGCGACAACCTTGCGCAACGAGGCATTCTCCGATGAGGCATTTGACAAGGCTTGGAAGACATTTATTGATGCCAATCCCACGCAACACATCATCATCAACACCATGCGCGCTTGCCCCCCGACACGCGAGAGCTCCGATTCGGCACACTTCACTATGAGGGTCGAAAACACCCTACAAGAAGACCAGATGAAACATGTGCTGCCCTCGCTATTGAAGCATCTGCACGATGCGTTGGCCAACGACAATATCGCCATAGACTTCTCGGTCAAGGATGCCAAGGACTCGCCCATGTCCTGGAATCAGCGCGAAGTGCTGGCACACATCATCGACAAACACCCCGGCTTGCGCGAACTCATCGATACACTCGAGCTGAAACTTGACTGACGTGCCGATACATACAACGATATTACACATATCATACTTGCACATATTCACTTATTTAGATTGTAAACAGACACCCTTATGGCAGACTTAAACATCGAACAAAAGGCAAAGATGCCACAGCCGCTGCGACGCGGCGATACGATAGCGATATGCAGTCCGGCCGGCCCTATCAGCGAAGACAAGGTCAACGGAGCTGCCGCCGTACTCCGCAACTACGGATGGAAAGTGCGAATTATGCCCCACACCCTCGGCCGATACGGCAATTACTCGGGCAAAGACAGCGAACGATATGACGACTTGGCCGCCGCACTCACCGACCCGGAAGTACGCGCCGTGATATGCAGCCGCGGCGGGTACGGCGTAGTACACCTGCTGGACAGCCTTGACAAACTGGACCTCGCCGCCGACCCCAAATGGGTGGTGGGCTTCAGCGACATCTCGGCCCTGCACGCCTTGATGATACGTCACGGCATAGCCTCGATACACGGCTCGATGACCGATGCGATACGTCGCGGAGCCGATGACAAGGACAACGCACTGCTCTTTGACCTGTTGCAAGGCCGACGCAACCCGGTATCCTTCGCCACCGACCCGCGACACGACCGCCCGGGCATAGCCAGTGGCAACCTTTACGGCGGCAATCTCGCCGTCCTTGCCGACCTGCTGGACACACGTTTCGACCTTCTGCGCCGCGACAGCATCCTCTTTATTGAGGACGTTTCCGAGCCTATATACAAGATTGAACGCATTATGTATCAGCTACGTATCTCCGGCATACTGCCATCGTTGCGTGGCCTTATGGTAGGACAATTCACCGAGTACAAGGCCGATGCCTCCTATCAAGATATGAATGATATGATAGCCGACATGGTGTCGCCCTACGACTTCCCCGTAGCCTTCAACGTTCCCATAGGACACGTACGGCACAATGTTCCGGTAGTCGAAGGCGCACAAGTGACGCTCAAAGTCACCGCCGGAGACACCTCCAACCTCATTTACTGGGGCTAACAAGCCCATATCGCAGTCTTATAGACACGACACATCCTTAAACCGCAAGCGGCATCCGATAATCGCGGATGCCGCTTGCGGTATTATTGCACTGGAAATTTGTGTATCTTGCAGACGTCTATTACTTGCTCGTATCGGGCGTATCGCTGTCAATGACGGCACGACGCAGTTCGTCCGATATTGGTTTACTCGTCTTTGTCGCCACGTCATATCCCACCATCGCAACTATAGCCGAGCATTTCAGCCGCTGTGTATCCGGGTCTATAACCTGCTGAGCCAGCAACAGCGAAGCCGTACCGAGATGCACGGCACGCGTAAGCACGCGCACGCGCTGACCCGGCAAAGACGGTTCTATAAAGTTGCAGGTGATGCCGGCAATCACGATGCTAAGACGCTCAGGCGTCAGCACGCCGCCCAACAGGTCGCCAAAATAGTCCGTCTTGCCAAGGTCCAGATACTGCATATAGGCGCCATTATTGAGATGGCAAAACATATCATAATCATTGAAGCGTACCTGCACATCCAATTTGTGTCGGCACTCCATCACTTCTGTCAGCGGTTGCATTGTCTTGTGTTTCTGTGTATGTGTCTGTCAGTGAGTCTGTATAATCCGGAATATGCCCAAGCCTTAAGGTCTTTAAGGCCACTAAAAATTCCAAGGGCACAGCTTTTAGCGGCAGCAAAGATAACATTTTTTTTCGCCAAATTGCTGAATACACTAAATTTTAATAGCATTTATTATCTGTTATTTACTATTTTTTGTAATTTTGTGCCGAAAAAGTGTTGCGATCACCCATCGAACAATACTTGCCCATAATAGTCCGAATAACAACGGTAATTTTCCATCTCAATATAGAGCATAATACATCTCTAAATATAGTTTTTCACTCATGAGAAAATCTCTACTTCTATTTATCATTCTTGCCCTGACGACAGCCTTCGCTGCCCCGGCTAAAACGATAGAAATCGGCTTTACAAGTGCCGAAATGGTAAATGCCCCTTCTTCGCTGACTAATATATTCTTTGAAATTCCAAACAGCGAGGTCACCCTGATGGCAAAAGGAATGATTAAATCAACTAAGCAAATTGGCATAGCAAAAGCATCAAAATCATTCGGGATCTACAATAAAACGCCATTAGCAAATATTCAAAAAGTCGAAATCCACCTTAAATCCGGCTATGACAAACTCACAACATCAAATGCCGGTAACTTTATCATCACAACGTCAAACACCCAACTAACAAGTACAGGGAAAGGGACAGATAAAGCCGTCTTAGCGAACGACATTCTCACCTTCACCCCATCCGTTACGACAAATTCATATTTCCGAATCGACTTGAAGTCAACAATTGGTGGAACTGCCTACGCCACCAAGATGACCATCACCTACGATGAGGGCAGTGCTGTTGAGACGGTGCCTGAGACGCCGACATTCAGTGTCGCTGCCGGCGAGGTTGCCAAAGGTACATCGCTTACCATCAAATCCAAAGGAGCTACAACGCTCACCGTCAAGACCAAGACCGCAGACGCCACCGACTGGGCCTCACAAACCATCGCCGGCGAAACCTTCACCGCCACTATCAACGAAAATATCACCTATAACGTTGTAGGACACAACGCCAAAGGCGACAGCGAAGCGGCTGAAGCCTCATATAACGTAGTCGAAACGCCTATCGAGGTACCGACTACTCCGATATTCAGTGTCGCTGCCGGCGAAGTCGCCAAAGGCACTTCGGTCACCATCACTTCGGCAGGCGCTACATCGCTCGAAGTCAAGTCTAAGACTGCAGACGCCACCGACTGGACCACCGAAACAGTCACGGGCGAAACATTCACAGCCACTATAACCGAAGCTATCAGTTTTGAAGTCGTAGGCATCAATGACGGAGGACGCAGCGCCGCCGCTACCGCCTCTTACACCATC
>CAKTOT010000061.1 GCA_934590135.1 uncultured Muribaculaceae bacterium | reverse complement strand
GTGGCCGGTACATCGGCGGAGTCGAAGTGGAAAACTTCGAACACACATTGGCAACAGCCATAGGCACACAATATGCCGTAGGCGTCTCCAACGGCTTGGACGCGCTACGTCTATCGCTTCGTGCAGCCATCGAGTTGGGATACATTAGTCACGGAGACGGCGTCGTTGTAGCCGCAAACACCTATATCGCCTCAATACTGGCTATAACCGACAACGATTTACGGCCCATATTGGTCGAGCCCTCCGCGAACACATACAACCTGGATACGTCACTCATCGATGAAGCCATTGACGATGCCGCCGCACATGGCATCAACGTCACCGCAATCATGCCCGTGCACCTATACGGCAGAACATGCTGGGACGCCAAACTCGCCAAAACCATAGACCGCCACCACCTATTTGTCATTGAGGACAACGCCCAAGCCATAGGCGCACAATCCGAGACACCGGGAATACTCGGGACACACGTCACCGGTGGGCTGGGACACATCGGCGCCTTCAGCTTCTACCCCACCAAGAATATCGGGGCCATAGGTGATGCCGGAGCCATAGCCACCAATGACGAGCGTCTGGCGCAGACCGTAAGAGCACTGGCCAATTACGGCAGCGACCGCCGTTACCACAACATCGTCTGCGGTTACAATTGCCGTCTTGACACAATACAGGCCGCCATACTATCCGTCAGGCTGAGACACCTCGCCGAAATCATCGCACAACGCCAAGCCAACGCCCGAGCCCTGGACGATGCCCTATGCAACTGTGACACAATCATACGCCCCAAAGTGCCGACATACGCGCCCTCTCACGTATGGCATCAGTACGTGGTACGCGTAAAGCCTCGCCCCGATGACAATAATGCGGCCATAGCCATGCGACGTGCACAGATGCGCCACGCGCTCAAGACCACGGCCGATATAGCCACCGATGTCCATTACGAAACCCCGCCGCACCTCCAGCCCTGCTACGCTCTGACACTGAAGCACGGGCCACTTCCACAGACCGAAAGGCTGGCTGCCGGCGTATTCTCACTGCCCATAGCAGCCGCCATTCCGACAGAAAGCCTCAAAGCCCTCGCCCAAGTGCTGTCACAATGCTAACGTACTGAGGATGACCCCAACGGACGCAATATAGAGCGGTCATAGCCCGGCAATACACCTCACTCCAAACCACACCGAAGAGCCAAATGCACACAAGACTGCAAAATCAGATTAACAGCCATACCAAACAGCCATACGCCTATGCAAGCGTATATTATATAATAATGTGCGTTTTGCCGTTAACGGGAAAATGCTTAACTTTGCAATCTTGAAAATAATGAATAAATCATTTAACGGACAAAGTAACATGAGCTTAAACATCATCGTGCTTGCCAAGCAGGTGCCCGACACCCGCAACGTAGGCAAAGATGCCATGAAGGCTGACGGCACCATCAATCGTGCCGCGCTGCCGGCCATCTTCAATCCCGAAGACCTCAATGCCCTCGAGCAAGCATTGCGACTCAAAGACACACACCCCGGGTCGACCATCACCGTTCTCACCATGGGTCTGCCCCGTGCCGCCGAAGTGGTTCGCGAAGCTATATATCGCGGCGCCGACGGCGGCATAGTACTCACCGACCGCGCTCTCGGCGGTGCTGACACATTGGCAACATCATACTCGCTGGCGCAGGCCGTCAAGAAAACCGGCAAATACGATATCATCCTCGGCGGTCGCCAAGCCATCGATGGCGATACAGCACAAGTAGGCCCGCAGATTGCCGAGAAACTCGGACTGCCCCAGGTAACCTACGCCGAAGAAATCATCGAAGTGGCCGACGGACACGCTATCATCAAGCGTCGCCTCGAAAACGGTGTCGAAACCGTCAAGGCTCCCCTGCCCTGCGTAGTGACAGTCAACGGAACGGCAGCCGACTGCCGCCCACGCAACGCACAACGCGTTATGCGCTACAAATATGCCGTATCGCCCAGCGAGAAAGCCGCTCTGGCACCCGAACGTCAGGCATTGGTAGACGCACGTCCCCATCTCAACATCAACGAATGGAGCGCCGCTTTCGTCGAAGCAGACCCCGAACAAATAGGACTGCCGGGCTCGCCCACAAAAGTGAAGAACGTAGAAAACGTTGTATTCACCGCCAAGGAAAGCCTCAGCATTGACGGCGCCGATGACACCGCCATCGAAAACCTCATCAAGGAACTTATTACTAACCACACTATCGGCTGACGCCCAACAATACACCTACGACTATGGCAGAAAAAGACCAAAACAACCTCATCGTCTACTGCGAATATGACGAAGGCCGCGTCGCCGACGTCTCACTTGAACTACTCACCAAAGGCCGCGTCCTTGCCGACAGCCTTGGCGTAAAACTCGAAGCGCTCGTACTGGGCGACAAGCTCGAAGGAATCGAAAATCAGCTCTACCCCTACGGCGCCGATGTGGTATACAAAGTGCAGGACAAACGTCTGTACCCCTACACCTCCAACCCCCACGCCGCTGTTCTCATCAATCTTTTCCGCGAAATCAATCCGCAGATTTGCCTCATGGGCGCCACCTGCATAGGTCGCGACCTCGGACCTCGCGTTTCGTCATGCCTTCACAGCGGCCTCACCGCCGACTGCACGGCGCTCGAAATAGGTGACCACCACGATCCCAAGACCAATAAGGACTACTCCGAGTTGCTGTACCAAATTCGTCCCGCTTTCGGCGGCAACATCGTAGCCACCATCGTCAACCCCGAGCACCGTCCCCAAATGGCGACAGTGCGCGAAGGCGTGATGAAAAAGGAAGTGCGCGACCCCAATTACAAAGGCGTGGCCATCGACCTCGACCCCAAGAAATACTTCAGCGACACCGATTGCGTAGTCGAAATCATCGACCGACACATCGAAAAGTCCAAAATCAACATCAAGAACTCCCCAATCATCGTTGCCGGCGGATACGGCGTAGGCTCCAAGGAGAATTTTGATATGCTCTTCGACCTGGCCCGCGTACTCGGTGCCGAAGTCGGCGCAAGCCGTGCCGCTGTAGATGCCGGATTTACCGAACATGCACGCCAAATCGGCCAAACCGGCGTCACCGTACGTCCCAAGCTTTACATCGCCGTGGGCATCTCCGGCCAAATCCAGCATATCGCCGGTATGCAGGAAAGCTCGATTATCATCTCCATCAACCCTGATGCTGACGCGCCTATCAATACAATAGCCGACTACGTCATCACCGGCGATATGGAAACAGTTGTGCCCAAGCTTATCAAATACTATAAAAAGAACTCCAAGTAATCGGGTTACGGCCCTGATACGCGGACAAAAATCTCAACTACACAGCAAACAACAAAGCCCCATGGCAAACTTCTATACAGACAATCCCGACCTGCGCCACCACCTAACGCATCCCATGATGCGCAAGATCGTCGCCCTCAAAGAGCGCGACTACTCGCAGGCACAGCAATATGACTACGCCCCCGTAGACTACGATGACGCCATCGACAACTACGACCGCGTACTGCAAATCGTAGGCGACCTCTGCGGCAACATCATCGCCGACAACGCCGCCGACGTAGACCACGACGGTCCCAGCGTAAGCAACGGCCGCGTAACCTACGCACCCGGAACCATCCGTAACCTCGAGGCATGCCGACAAGCCGGACTCATGGGTATGGCTATGCCCCGACGTCTCGGTGGCCTCAACTTCCCCATCACTCCGTATATCATGGCAGCCGACATCGTCAGCCGCGCCGATACCGGTTTTGAGAACCTCTGGGGACTGCAAGACTGCGCCGAAACTCTCTATGAATTCGGTAGCGAAGACCAAAAACAACGCTTTATACCCCGCGTATGCGCCGGCGAAACCATGTCTATGGACCTCACTGAACCGGATGCAGGCAGCGACCTTCAAGCCGTAATGCTCAAAGCCACCAAGAAAGAAGACGGCACTTGGGTACTCAACGGCGTAAAGCGTTTTATCACCAATGGCGACAGCGACATCCACCTGGTGCTGGCACGCAGCGAAGAAGGCACAACCGACGGCCGTGGCCTGTCTATGTTCATTTATGACAAGCGCAACGGCGGAGTAAATGTGCGCCGTATCGAAAACAAAATGGGCATCAAGGGATCGCCCACCTGCGAACTGACATACAAAAACGCTCCGGCCGAACTCTGCGGCGACACCCGTATGGGCCTTATCAAATACGTAATGGCTCTGATGAACGGCGCTCGCCTCGGCATCGCTGCCCAAAGCGTCGGCGTAAGCGAACTGGCATACCGCGAAGCATATAAATATGCCAACGAACGCCGTCAATTCGGTCACGCTATCATCGAATTCCCCGCCGTCAGCGAAATTCTTTCGACAATGAAAGCAAAGCTGGACGCATCGCGCAGCCTCCTCTATGAGACAGCTCGCTACGTCGACCTCTACAAAGCCCTCGAAGACATCGCAAAAGAGCGCCAGCTCACTCCCGACGAACGTAAGGAGATGAAACAATACAAAAAATTTGCCGATGCCCTCACACCGCTGGCCAAAGGCCTTTCAAGTGAATACTGCAACCAAAACGCCTATGACTGCATACAAGTACACGGCGGTTCAGGATTCATGAAAGACTACGCTTGCGAACGTCTCTACCGCGATGCACGCATCACTTCCATATACGAAGGAACTACACAACTCCAAGTCGTAGCCGCCATCCGCCACGTGACCACCGGCACCTATCTCTCACTCATCCAAGGATATGATGCAGTGGAGGTAGACGCTCGCCTGCAACCGCTCAAAGACTCATTGCGTGCTCTCACCGAGCAGTACACCAAGGCAATAGAAGCCGTGCTCGCCGTAGGACAGCAACCATACACCGACTTCATGGCTCGTCGACTTGTCGAAATGGCCGGAAACATCGTCATGGGCTACCTGCTGCTGCTGGACGCACAACGCAACGCCGACTTCGACCGTACAGCCTCCGTATACAACAAGATGGCTCAAGCTGAAGTAGCTCGCCACGCCCAGTTTATCAACAACTTCAGCGTAGAACAACTCGACCTATACAAGGCCTGACATTCACGCCCTTTTAGAGATACACAAACAGGGCGGATAGTACAAATCCAAAGTGCCCGGAAGCATCCATAATTGGTTCTTTCGGGCACTTTTTTACTATATATAAGCATATTTTGGTCAAACTGCGCTGACAAACAGACGAAAACGATGTCTACCATTTGTATGAATGACATCTTTTGAGTAATTTTGTACGCTCTTTGGCGAGGCCTCGGCCATCGCTACTGCAACATTGGAAAAAACAAAAAAACACGGGCACAGCTCGCCAAAATCTTAAACACAAGACATGTCTATACTCAGACTTGCATCCTCAGCATGCATTTGCGCCATCCTCCTCTCGGGATGCAGCGCCCCCAAGAAAGTACCTTATCTCGTTGATGCCGAAACAATTCCCAGTGAATCGCTCGCAGCCATATCGACCGTCAAGGATCCGACTTTTGTACAAGGAGACCTACTCAACATCTGCATATACGCCTCCGATCCCACGGCCGTGGCCCAATTCAATAAAGGTCAGTATCTCACGCCCGAGGGAACAATCTCAAAAGCAAGCAACAGCACCAATATCACCGGTACAAACACCGCCTCGCTGACCGACTACTATCTCGTTGACGCCGAAGGCAATATTGATTACCCCGTTATCGGACGCATACATATCGCCGGTAAGACCAAAGAACAAGTCGCACGCGAAATCAAGGATGCCATCTATCCTCGTTACATCAAAATCGAGCCTACCGTTGACATCCGCCTGATGAACTTCCGCGTCACCATACTCGGTCAGGTCAAGAGCCCCGGAGTTTACCAGTCTGACAACGAGCGTATGAATATTCTCGAGGCTTTAGCCAAAGCCGGAGACCTGGACATTCGCGGCGACCGCGAAAACGTACTGCTGTATCGAACCAATGCCGACGGCTCGCGCGAGGTTCATCGCCTCAACCTTCACGACAAGAGCCTGTTGCTGTCACCATACTTCAACCTTCAGCAGAACGACTTCTTATACATCACGCCCAACCGCTCGGCTGCAGCCGGCGCATGGCAGATGCACCAAGGATGGACCACTGCCATATCAGTCGTATCGGGATTGGCATCCATCGCCGCGCTCGTAATAGGAATTATTAACCTCAACAAGTAATATCATCTATCGTTATTACTCAACCGGTTCAGCAACAACGAAGCAGCCAACCATTAGACATACACCTCATTTCCAACAAGATATGTCACATACATCAGAGCCAAAAGACAACTTTGACATCGGCACAAACAAAAGTGCCGACAGCAACACCACTATTGTCAAGACCGAAGCATTCGATCTTACAGGCTTGCTCTTAGACTACCTCAGCCACTGGGGTGTATTTCTGCTCAGCATCATTATTTGTGGCGCTGCAGCATACTACTACTGCAAAACACAAATACCGACATACACAGTATCAGCCTCCATATACCTCAACGACGAAAACTCCTCCACCAAGAGCAATGCAGTCACTATGGGTTCCGAAAACCCCATGGTCAACCTGAAGCAATACATCGATGAGACCGAAATTGAGATTCTCAAATCTCGAAACAACCTGGTAAAGATTGTAGACTCGCTCAATCTCTCGTATTCGTACTATCGCGAAGGCAAATTGCGCGACATTCCCATTTACCGTACAGCACCCATCGAAGTCTCATTAGACTCGGTAAGTCTCAAGCACTTATCAGCGCCCATAGAACTGACCGTAAGTCCTGAAGACAAAGGTATTTCAGTCAAGGCAACGACTAATGTCAACGGCGAAGAGGAAAGCATCGAAAAGCTATTTGCCAAGCTCCCCGGCAAGATTCAGATGGGCGTCGGAACCATCACCATTTCGCGCTCGCCACTCGTATCCCAACTTGATGGAGTGTACAAGGTCAAAATAACCAGCCCCGCAAGTGTGGCCGCCGCCATCGCCAACTCTCTGACAATCAACTTTGCCGAGAACTCATACACTATTCTTCGCATACGAGTCAACACCCCGCTTGTCGAGCGAGGCGTAGACATCATCAACACCCTGCTGGCACTCTACAACCAACGCATCATCGAAGACAAAAACCGCTCGGCACTGCAGACCGAAGCATTCATCATAGACCGCCTGGTCAACATCAACGACGAACTACATGATGTCGAAGAAAAACTCAAGCGATATCGCGAGGAACACAACATTGCCGACATAGAAGCTCAGACGACGATGAACCTGACACAGCGCAGTTCCAGCGAGCAGCAAATTTCGCAAGTTGATGCCCAAATGTCTGTCCTCAATGATGTAGAACATCGCGTAAAGCGTCAGGACAACTTCGAGATGCTGCCCACAGTATCCGACGACCCGGCCGTATCCGCCGCAATACAGAACTACAACACCATGGTCAGCAACTACGACCATGCGCTGCAAACCCAGACACGCGAAACCGGATATGTCCGCGAGCTCGAAAACAAGCTCAACCAGCAAAAATCTCAGATACTTGACAACATCGCCTCGGCTCGCGGATCGCTTCGCGCCACGCGACGCTCAATCGCATCGCTTGACAGCCGCAGCGCCGGACAACTGGCCGCCCAACCATCCATAGACAAAGGGCTGCAGGAAATCTTCCGCGAACAACAAGTGAAGGTGAACATCTACACCTTCCTTCTGCAAAAACGCGAAGAAATCGCGCTGCAAAAGACACTCGCGACACCGACTGCACAGCTTATCGACAACCCCTCCGGTTCCGGCCCCGTATCTCCCAAGCACTTCCTTATTCTTGGCATCGGCCTGCTTATCGGCTTCCTTATCCCCGCGCTCATAATCTTGGCACGTCGACTTATCAGCCCCAAATTCAAAGACCAAGTCGAATTGGAACGCATGACATCAGTTCCCGTCATAGGCGAAATATGCCATAACGATGATAAAGAAAACATTGTCATCGGAGAACAGGTGGCCACCCCAATAGCCGAATTATTCCGTTTGCTGCGCAACAACATCAGCTTCATACCCGGCGGTGCAGACAACAAGGTCATACTGCTCACTTCGGCTGTATCAGGCGAAGGCAAAACCTTTGTATCGCTCAACCTGGCAATGACTTACGCCCTCACAGGCAAACGTGTCGTAGTCCTCGGCCTCGACATTCGACGCCCCGTATTGGCACATCTTGTAGGCCTGCACAACAGCCGCGGCATCACCACATACCTTTCCGAGCAGGAAGACGACATCGACTCGCTGATATTCCAGACAACGTGCAGCGAAAATCTGTTTGTAATGCCCGCCGGCCCCGTGCCGCCAAATCCCAACGAGCTGCTTTTGAGCAAACGTATGGACACGCTCATTGCATACCTGCGTCAGCACTTCGATTATGTCATTATGGACACGTCCCCAATCGGCATTATCTCGGACACATATATCCTGATACCGCAATCGGACATCCAGTTGTATGTAACACGTGCATCATATTCGACCAAACGCAGCCTAAGAGTGCTACATAACGCCATCAACAACGGCCGCCTCAAGCACCCGTACATAGTACTGAACAACGTCAATATGACATCAAGCGCATACAGCTATCGCCATTACGGATACTACGGATACTCGTCTCGCCGCACATACGGATATGGATACGGGTACGGATACAGCCGTGATGCCGAAGGCAACGTTGTGGCTTCGAATCACAAACATCACAAGCGCAGCAAAAAATGCTTGTTCAAGCGCTCAAAGGGATAATCGCCTAACAACGACAACCATCCGACAACGATAAACCGAGGGAGTTCGGACCACAGGGTTCGAACTCCCTCATTTATTGTTATAGCCTCAAGGACGACTCAACAAAACGTTGATACGACTTGCGCTCAATAGAAACGGCGGCGAAAATCAGAGAAAGCGACACCCCGTAAGTGCGTCAAACTCGGCTGACCATCCACCATATTGACCGCAACAATATCATACCGTATGCGATGATGTACAAGGCCGGACGCCTTCATAAAAACTCGCGATGCTACGATGAGATTATGCTGCTTGTCGGCATCCACAGCCATGACGGCTGCGTCCACATCACCCCCTTGACGAGTCTTGACCTCAACAAAAACCACCTCATCACCCTCCATACCGATAATATCGACCTCAAGATGACCCATACGCCAATTGCGCGCAAGTATTGCATACCCCTTGGCAATGAGGTACTCGGCGGCATACTGCTCGCCCATACGGCCCAATTCGCTACGGCGTGACATTATAGTGCTTACTCGTGATTAGCAACGCAAATATAGCACAAATACGCCGAAAAACGCTTATCTTTGTACGATTATATGACGCACATGACCTACAACAGCGACACATCAGCCCATAAAAACAGCACCAAGACCGCCGTCATCATCGGCGGCGGACCGGCAGGACTGACCGCCGCCCGCGAGTTGGCTCTGTCCGGCACCGGCATCACGCCCATCGTAATCGAGGCCGAGAACTGCATCGGTGGTCTCTGCCGCACCATCATCCACAACGGACTGCGCATAGATATCGGAGGCCATCGCTTTTTCAGCAAATCCGACATCGTCAACGACCGATGGAAATCAATACTGGACTACGATGGCAACCCCGAGACCCAAGACAATGTCATGATGCTGCGCCCGCGCGTAAGCCATATATACTTCAATCGGCGCTTTATCGACTACCCCGTCACAGCATCATGGCGCACACTGCGTGACATCGGCTTATGCAACGCCGTGCACTCTGTCGCCGGATACGTGGCAGCCAAAGTGCGTCCGCGCCGCCCCGAAACAACGCTCGAAGACTTCTATATCAACCACTTTGGCTGTCCGCTTTACCATATGTTCTTCGAAAATTACACCGCCAAAGTCTGGGGCATACATCCGTCAGAGATGAACGCCGACTGGGGAAGCCAACGCGTCAAAGGGCTATCCATAAGCGCCGTAATACGCAATATGATATCCCGCCGGATAGGCGACGGCACTCACGTCGAAACATCGCTTATTGACCATTTCAGATACCCCAAATACGGCCCCGGCCAACTATGGGACGCCGTTGCACAACAAGTGCTACGTCACGGCGGAACAATCCTCACCTCCCATCGCGTGACAGCCGTCAATATAGACGACTCACGCCACGTACGCTCGGTCTCCGCCATTGATCGAGACGGCAATAGACAAGACATCCCTTGCGACTACGTCCTATCCTCCATGCCGCTATGCAATCTCGTACCAAATCTACGAGACATCGACATCCACGAAGAAATCCTCAAGGCCGCCACCGACCTACCCTATCGCGACTTCATTACCGTGGGACTGCTCGTGGACAGCCTGGCCATACGTGCACACGGCGGCAAAGCCATACCCGACACCTGGATATACATCCAAGACAAAGGCGTCCACCTCGGACGTCTGCAAATATTCAACAACTGGTCGCAATACCTTGCCCCGACACATGGCGTATGGCTCGGATTGGAATACTTCTGCGACCAAGGTGATAAGCTATGGAACATGACAGACGAGGACTTCGTACGCATGGCCGTCAGCGAACTATGCCGCATCGGCATCATCCACACCCACACCGACATCCGCGACAGCATACGCATACGTGTACCCAAGGCCTACCCCGCCTACCACGGCACCTACGCCGCAATGCCGCGCATACGCGCCTTCCTCGACAGCATCCAAGGCCTATACTGCATCGGACGCAACGGACAACACCGCTACAACAATATGGACCACTCAATGCTCACCGCCATAGCCGCCGTCAACGCCATCCAAGGTCTCGACTCAAAAAAAGACGTGTGGGACGTCAATACCGATGACACATACCACGAACAACGCTAAAACACTTCTTATGAAAACATTAACCACAATACTTGCGACCGCCGCAATACTCTGCGCCTGCACCTCGCACCGGCAACAACCGATAGACACCATCAACGCCCAAGCCCAAGCCATATCCGCCAACGACATCCCCGAAGACAGCACAATGTACAACCCCGGAGTGCTGATTATCAACTACACACGCACCGACAGCGTACGCGCCGCCCTATTCGCCCTAGTCAAGCGGATGAATGCCATCGTCATCTACGACTACAATATCATCAATGCCATCGCCGTGCGCCTGCCCGAGCAGCACACCATATCAGCCACCAACCGCGCCATCCACACCTTCAAAGCTCTTCCCGGCATCCTCGCCGTTGAACGCGACCGCATCGCCCACCTCAACACCGACCGATAAACTGTGCATACCGCATCGACACACACGCGTCCGACCGGAAAACAAACACAGTCAAGTGCTAAACGCGCGCACCATCATAACTAATTGATTAGCTGAATATTACCCCCCCCCGAATTTCATCACAAAAAAACCATATAACTTCGAAAACATTTTTTGACATTTTATTTGATAAAAATTTTGTCATATCAAAAAAAAGGCTTTACTTTGCGAAAAAGTTACCCGTAGATAAGCAGAAGCCCCGTAGGGGGTCGAGCGGCGGGCAACACCGTATGAAGCGCAGCGCAATACGGCGCGACATACACGACATATTATCAAAAGCGTATACTTGGCGCTTATTCTTGACGTTCCGAAATCTGACAAATTTCCATCATCGCTGTCAAGGATATAGCAACAGTAGAACGCCTGTGGGTTTGTAATACCCCGTCACCGCCATAGACACCGCCTTGCCACGGTGCTGGCAGTGACGATATTGCAATAACTGCGTGGGCTTCTGCATGTTGCTCTTTCCCCAGCGAGAAAGGCTTTGTCAGAGCCCCGGAACGACGGAACGAGCAACTCGTAAAGAGCCCTCGCTTTTTTTGTATACCGACGCAGCTCCGGCCGCCACAATCCCATAGGATAGCAGACAATCATCATCACTTCCGGCCGTTCCTCCCCCCCCCTTCGGTATATATCCAGTATTAATTCCCTTGGCCTTTGGTCTCTTCGTCAAGCGCGTGAGGACGCCTATACCTACCTGAAAACAACATGGCAACAGAAAAAGCCATACATAAAGGAAAAACGACAGATGTTGATGGCAATGCAAATGTACCCTCGCTAAATTCGATGGATACAAATGGAACGCCAACGACAAAGACTGTACAGGAAAGCTCTCACCCTGTATTAGATGAGAACCGCATAAATACGCAGTTTCGCATAGAGGGTACAGCGGAAAGTCTGGAAAAGTTGAATAAAATGCTCAACAATCTCAATAGCGCATCATTGGCCGAACTTGCAAAGGAAGCTGACGTTATATGGAAAGACCTGAAAACAATCTACGAGGGCTGCAGATCAGTAAGAATTGAGAGCTTTTCGGCATATAGTGATTACATCGAACTATATATCTCATCTTCAGAAGGAATTCCCTTTCGGATTATTGATAAGATATGTGAAACCATCGGCGAACTTGAGTCTTACTTCCGGACTTTGTCACCGCTCCATTTCGAGCCTCTTAAACGTCAGAACGACAACCGTGATTGGTTTTTAGAGTGGCTTTACGTTTGCGATACTTCCCGAAGATTGCCCAACGGTAGTTACGTAGAAAAATATTGTGCATCAGAAGCCGATACCAGAGACTTTATCATCGAACGCTTAACCGAGCAATTCGAGAATAAAGGCATCAACTATTTTACATCGGAAGAAATGGACAATATGCCATTTGACAAGCTGAAAGCTCTTGGAATAGCATTTGACATCGAAACAAAACGATACAAAAATAACGACTACGATAACGCCGTCTACGTGCATGCTGTTACCGGACCTGCGACCATTGACGAACAGACAACCATAACAGATGAGAACGGAGTTGTATATAGCAGCAACTATGCAGCGTTAATATCTGCGCCTAAAAGGCTAAAAGGAGAATACCACGTCCACGAAGGAACAGAAGTCATCGGCAACGGCGCACTTGAAAATTGCACAAAGCTGACTCGCGTTGTAATCCCCAATTCCGTACTAATCATTGAGGCCGGAGCCTTCCAAGGCTGCAATCATCTTCGAGATGTTGTTTTCAGCGAAGGCCTTACGCGTATCGAGACTGCAGCTTTTCAGGGTACGGCATTGAAAAATGTAGCCTTTCCCAAGACTCTCGAGCGCATCAACCATGGGGCATTTGAAGACTGCTCGAAACTGACACACATCGAAATGCCTAAAAGTGTGATATTTATCGGGGACTGGTGCTTTGACGGGTGCGATAGCCTCGATGAAGACAGCAAGCGATTTCTAAGAATTCGCTTCAACTACGAATTTGAATAAGACTTGTATTACACGCGACGATAAGTGCATTCAACTATGGACCCAATAAATATAGCCGATAAGTGCGACAAGGCAAACTTGATGATGCCTAACCGCATGTCCAAAGCCGGTAGAATAAAGCCCTCATTTGATATCGCTGTTCCGAGTTTAGATATGAACCGCGTCAATACTCATTTTTATCTTATCGGCACAAAGTATGGTCTATCTTATTTGGCCAAAAAACTCAGAGCATTAAACGATGCGTCATTATCAACACTCTTTGCAAACACCGGCATCCCCTGTTACGAACTAGGAAGAGGATGCAACGAAGCAATAATTGAAAACGTATCAATACACCAGAATCATATCGAATTATATATTTCAACGAAAGAAAGCATACCTTATAAAGCCATTGATGTATTATGCGAAAAGATCGGCGGACTTTATGCATATTTTCGCGTCCTATCCCCATACAATTCAAAACCGCTAAAACGTTCCCATGAAACTCATGAGTTGTTTCTGGAAGAATATTACGTATACAATGCGGAGAAAAAGAATGCTGACGGAGCTTATGATGAGCGCTACTGTCTCTCTGCTGTTGACGTCCGGGAATTTATTATCAAATCCCTATCCGAAACATTCAGATTAAACAATAAATGGTTATTATCTATTGATGAGATGGGAAAAATGCCATTTTATAAACTACGAAGCTTAGGAGAGGTCTTTGACATATATACGATACAATACAACTGCAACAACTATGTCAGGG
>CAKTOT010000060.1 GCA_934590135.1 uncultured Muribaculaceae bacterium | reverse complement strand
GGCTTGCTCCCAGCGTGAGCCGCACAGGTAGTACCAGGTGTCATCGGCTTTTCCGTTACGGTTTGCATCTTCCATGACACACACTACTCCGGGTTCGGCTGACCCTACGCGGAATCCGTCATAGGTATTCGTTCCCCAATAGAAGGCGTTGCCGAGGACCCGAAAGTCGCCCTGCGCTTGCGGTGAGTGAAGTATGGGTGTTTTGAGACGTAGGGTGACGCTGCCGCCAAATCCGCCGAGGCATATCAGACTGCCGCGGTCAAGATTTTGCTGTACGGCACGCCGTACAGCGGCTGCGTCTGCTGTTGGCGCTATCTCGGGCAGTTCGTTGACGAATTGCCCGGGCATAGGTGAGTAGTCAAGTACTTCTACTGCAACGTTGTGCGGAGTATATTCGCTGTCGGGGGTGTCAGGTTCGCCTTTGTAATCATCTGTGCATCCGGTCATAACTATGGACGCAAGTACCAATATGGTAGTGCGATATGTGCTTGGTGTCATCTATATATGTATATGTGTGTATATGCGTGGGTGCGTTTCTGCTGTGCTGTTATATGTGCTTGTGTTACAGGTTGATGTTTTCGGAGAAAACGTCGCGTATCGCTTCAAAGAGGATGGTTGTGCCGTCATGCATCCTCAACCAGCCTTCCACTTCGTTGACTTTGGTGATGATGCCGCGGCTTTCGGCGATTATACCGCCGTCTTTGTGTGTGTCCGGACAAAAATGTCGGATGACAACCTCGATGGCTGCATCGTATGCCTCGGCGGTGCGTCGTGCTATGTCTGCGCGGTTTTCATCAATGAGTTCAACATCGGTATCGGTGTACCGGGAGGCTTCGTCTATGGATTCGGAATGACCGTGCAGTGCTGCAAAGGGCGCAAATTGAGCCGCTCGGCCTTTCATAGACATGTGCCGATGCACGACTGACGGATGGTATTGTCTGTCGATGATGTCGGCATAGAGCGTGGTTGCATCTGTCCCGGTTTTCATGCTTTGTGCCCTCCTATTTGTCTATTACGTTGGCGTCCGGTGGCTCCTTCTCGATAATTGAGGCCGGTGAGTATGGCATTCTTGCCGTAGTTGGTCTTGATGTCGAGCATGGCGCGTTGCACTCTTTGTGCTTTGTCTTCATCGGCTTGTCGTGCTTTTTCGGCGGCTATGGTTTCGAGGTATTCGCCGAATAGGTCCGGCTGCGGCGCTTCGGATGGTTTGATGTCGCTGATGGGAAATACTTCGCAGGCGGTGACGTTGAGTCGCCGTATGGTCAGTCCGCTGTGTACGCAGCTGTGCCATAGCTCGGTGACAGCTTTGCAGATGAATTTGGCCGAGGCTGTTGGCGCGGCAAAAGAGCCGGATGCGTGCGCCGGCGCCGGCGCACGCCGTCCGTATCGGTCAATGACAATCTGCAGTCCTTCACATAGTTCGTCATCGGAAATGTTGGATACATCGTATCCGATATCAATGGCTATTGATTTTGTTACCAATCCTTTGGCGACAAGTTTTAGGGCCAGAGATTGGGACATCTCGAGTATCACGGTGAGTGCGTTGATGCTTTTGTACGGCTCGGTGAGCACCTGCCCTTCCGAAATCGAATGGGACATAGGCGTATAAGCCTTGATATCTGCGATGCTCACCGGCTCGTGTCCCCAAGCATGGTCGATAAGTAACTCGGCATTGACGCCGAATATTGCATACAGTGTATCTTCGTGGTCGATGGACATACGTGCCACATCGCCCATAGTGTACATGCCGCGGTCGGCTAAGCGCCGTGCGATGCCTGCGCCGATACGCCAGAAGTCGGTGATAGGTGTATGGGTCCAAAGCAGTCGTCGGTAACTGCCTTCATCAAGTGCGGCTACGCGCACGCCGTCGGCGTCCGGTTTCATACGCTTGGCTACGATGTCCATTGCTATTTTGCTTAAATACAGATTGGTGCCTATGCCGGCTGTAGCGGTGACTCCGGTTTCGCGCAACACGTGGCGAATCATAGTCATAGCCATAGCGTGAGGGTCGCCGCCGTAAGCGTGCAGATATGGCGTTGCATCGATAAATACTTCATCAACACTGTATACGTGCATATCTTCCGGCGCGGCATAATGGCTGTAGATCTCGAATATGCGAGTGCTGTATTCGATGTATAGTGCCATACGCGGTGGTGCAACTATGAAGTCTATAGCCAGTGTCGGATTGGCTGCCAAAGCATCTGCATCGCAGCTGGAACGGAGTCCCGGTCGGGCTGTGCCGCGGCGACGGTTGGCGACCAATACGGCTTGCCGAGCTTCGAAAAGACGGGGCCTTCCGCCGGTACCGAGGGCTTTGAGTGATGGAGACACTGCCAAGCATATAGTCTTGTCAGTGCGTGTTTCATCGGCCACCACGAGATTGGTCTTCAGCGGATCAAGGCCGCGGAGGACACATTCTACGGAGGCGTAGAAGGATTTGAGGTCTATAGCTATATAACAGCGAGGATTGCTCATTGTGACCGGATGGTGCTTTTTGCGGTTGCTAAGTTACGACTTTTTGTGGGAAAAAACAGGCCCCGAACTTCCTATAAAAAGTTAAGGAAGTGTCGGGGCCGTTATATTGCGGTCGCTTGGGCGCCGTGGCTTAGAATGCGTAGCGTACGCCTATGGCGGGAATGATAGCGTGTATCTTGTAGTCGGCAGTGAATTCGCCGGTGACGGGCAGTCCTAAAGCGGGGTAGTTCTTGGCGATGAAGTCCTCATACTGGCCGGTGGCGTTGTCTGCGCCGCAGCCTTTGACGTACATAAAGGCCACGTCTATGGAGAAGCTCTTGACCGGACGGAATGACAGACCTACAGAGGGCTCGATTTTAGTCATACCCGGAGTCTCGGGGTTGTAGTGGTTACGATTGACGGGCGACTGGTCTACCATAAGTCCGGCACGGAGGTCCAGACGGTCGGTGAGTGCGTATTCGGCACCCAGGTGATATGTCCACGAATTATGGTAATCTTTGGTAAGATGTTGGTCAAAGGCAGGCAGGTGGTCAAAGGCGAAATCGAGATATTCGTAGGTCTTCCATCCGGTGAGCTGGGCGTCAAAGGCCAGTGTCAGACGGTCTATCGGGCGATAAGCTACGCCGAAGGTCAGTACGTATGGACAGGGCATAGCGGCCGAAAAGTTTGTCTGATTGAGATTGTCAAGAGTCTTGCCCAAAATCTGTTGGGCAGCTTCGTTAGCGTAGTAGACCTCTGCATCGCCTTTGCTGACTTTCATCTCCATCTTTGAGCGGAAAGATGCGCCGACAGTGATGCGAGGGGTGATTTCGTACATTGCACCTATGTTATAGCCTACCGAGAGGTCTGAAGCCCCGGTCAGCTCGACGGATGCGGGGGAGATGCTGCCGAAACGTACATCGCTACCCATGGCGCCGAGCAAGCGGTCAAGCGACGTAGGGCTGACAAGTGCCTTGTGCAGGTCTACATTGCCCCAGGAGACCATAAGTCCTGCGCCGATGCTCAGTTTGGGCAAAATACGCCACGATACGGTAGGTTGTATGGTGAATATTTTAAGATCGACACTCTGGTTGAGCACTGCTCCGGGCCAGTTGTCGCCCCAGTTGATGCTGCTGCCGTAGGGCGTGTACATAGACACGCCGGCATATAGATTGTCGTAGATGCGGAAAGCCGCGGAGATATTGAAAGGTGTGCTTACCTTGTTGCTTGTCTTGTATTCGGTGCCGTTATGGTTGGCGGTTACAGTTGATTTGATGGCACTCATCCCGGCGGTGACATCGACGGACTTGTCGCTGAAAGCCAGCGCTCCGGGGTTGAAGATGTTGCTCTCTGCTCCAAGTTTAAGAGCCACGCCGACATGTCCCATGCCTTCCTGACGTGCGCTGAAAGTGTTGACTTGGTAGCCTTCGGCCATGGCTGTGCCGGCCGTTACAGCAATGGCCGTCACGGCCAATAGTAGCTTTTTCATACTTGTCAAATATATTATGTTCATTCTCAAAAAGGCTGCAAAGGTATGTATCTTAGATGGAATATGCAAATATTTCGACTTTTCGACCAACTTCGCTGGTCAAAAGGTCGAATTTTGTTCGTAAATAGGCTAATACTTGTTCGATTTGGTCAGAGTGAATGGGTGTAATGGGGGGGGCGATTGGTGTGATTGATGTGAGCCATAACGGCTGTGACGGAAGGATGAGTGTGGGACGCAAAATGACAACGGACACGCTTATGGCCGAGAGGCCTAAGGCGTGTCCGCTATTGATACTCTATATTATTATAAGGCTGTGTGTCAGGCATTTTTTCCGACATAGTCTGTCGGAATAGTCCCTGTAATTTCCTTAAATACGCGAGCAAAGTGCGAATAGTCGGCGAAACCGCAGTCTATGGCTACGTTTTTCAGCGGCGTTCCCGGGGCTTTGTCGAGCATCTCGCACGCATATTGGATTTTGGCATATCGGATGAATGACACCGGTGTTTGGCCGAGTATGGAGGTGATTTTACGGTGCATCTGTCGTGTATTGATGCCCATATTGGAGGCTAAAGATGCAACGGAGACGTCATTGCCATCGATAAGCATCTTTCGTATGGATTCGGTGGCTTGTTTGAGAAATTGGTCGGAATTGGTATTATCAGTCATAGCTTTACTGCTGCCGGGTGTCGTTATGCGTAAAATCTGGGTCGCAAATTTGTCGCGGAGCAAGGCGCGTTGTTCGAGCAGCTTGTCTACGCGAGTACACAATTCGTCGGCATTGAAAGGTTTGGCGAGATAAGCGTCCGCTCCGGCTTCCAGTCCGCGAATTTTGTCCGCTTCGGTGATACGTGCGGTTACCATAATAATAGGTATATGGTTGATCAGATTGTCTTTGCGTATCTGTCGGCACACTTCGAGGCCGTCTATACTCGGCATCATAACGTCTGTGATTATGATATCCGGTACTATCTCGCGGGCCATGGCTAAGCCCTGACGGCCGTTGGAGGCGCGGTGTATCGTATATGTATCAGCGAGTTGTGAGCATATGTATTCGGCTACATCGTTATTGTCTTCGATGACCAAGACGTGCTTGCATTCGCTATCGGAAGGTGTATCAGCGGAATTTGAAGTGCTCGACAGTACTATTGATTGCGACTTGGTCACCGATGTGTCATCCTCAGAGAGCGGTTTGGCCGTATTGTGTATGGGCATGGTGATATGGAATACCGTTCCGTGTCCTTGTTTGCTGGATACTTCGATGGTTCCGTCAACAGCATCTACTATTTGACGCACCATGGCCAAGCCGATACCAGTGCCGTATGTACTGTCATCGCTGTAGAAAGGCTTGAAGATGTGGGGGAGTTTGTCCTCGGGTATTCCGCTTCCGGTGTCGGCAAAAGTGATATCCAGTATTGTGTCCACTTTCTTCATGCGGATGGTTATAGCTCCACCGTCGGGGGTGAATTTCAGAGCGTTAGACATCAAGTTGGAGAACAGTTTGTTTACGTAATCGGGTACGAAGTCCATTTCGATGCCTTGAGCCGGAGTGTCTAACTTGATGGTGATATTTCGGCCGGCCGCGTATTCGCGATTACATTCGACGAGCATTGATACTTGAGCAACGATATTTCCATGGCGCCAGTCCGGATCTCCGATTTCGGACTTTATACGCGAGATATCAAGTAACTGCGTGATAAGTGTCAGCAGTCGGTCTCCATTGCGTTGTATTGTTTGGGCCTTATGTCGTATTTCCGGCTTGCATTCTGTGTCATCGGCTATACCTTTGCTTAGACCGAGAATTACGGTTAGGGGCGTTCTGAACTCGTGGGTGATATTGGTGAAGAAGCTTTCGCGCATGCGACTTGCTTCGCGGAGTACGCGATGGCTGTGTGCGCGTACGCGTGCGCTGTAATACATAAGTCCTACAGCCAGCATCAGCAATATTACGATGACTATAAGTATTCCGTATCCAATATATTTGGCCGAACGCTCGTCGCGCAGCTCCTGTTGAGCCAGGTCTACGCGCTGTTGCTGGCGGCCGCGTTCTATGGTTATGCCTATGTTGTGTATCCGATTGCTTTTCTCCATATCTACAACGCTGTCTTGCAGTGTTGTGGACAAGACATGATGTTTAAGCGCTTCGCGATATAGGCCTTCGCGGCTATACATTCTATAATATAAGTCGTGTATGGAAGCCAGGTGTTCGATGGACTTGATGCTGTCGGCCGTGGCCATGGCGCGAGCCAGCAGTGATGCGGCACGCGAGTCGTTGTCTTTATCTATATATATAGAAGCCAAAGCCAGCAGCGGTTCCAGTGCGTGCCATTTATCTTTGGATGCTTCCATAATGCGGTATGCCTCCGAGTATTCGAGCAGAGCCTTGTCGTATCGGCGATGCTTTTCGTATATGTTGCCGAAGTATGTGTGACACAGTGCGATACCGAGGTCATTGCTGTCTGCGCGGTTCAGTTCCATAGACTTGCGGTAGTACTGCAATGCCTTCTCATCGTCTCCTCGCGCGTTGTATATTGCGCCCAAATTTGCGTAGTTGATGGCCTGTCCGGTATTGCTTCCGAGGGCGTGTTCGCCCGCCAAAGCCAAGCGGAAGGCGCTGTCTGCACGCTCGTAGCTGCGGATGCTTAGGTATATATTGCCGAGACCGTTGAGCGAAACTACACGATTTTTGCGCATTACGTAAGCCGTGTCCGTGGACTCTTCGCACATGCGGTATGCGTTGTAGTGGTATTCTTGGGCTACATCATATATACCCATGCGGCGGTAGTCGGTACCTATGTTATTAAGAGCTTGTATCCATTCGGCCGTATCGCCTATGGCTTTTGCCAGATTGAGACCTTCGCTGTGAAGGCGTAATGCCTCGTCGAAGCGGCTTTGGTTGCGCATATTCTTTCCGCGCTGACGCAGTGACACGATGGTATCGCGTAGCGCTTCGGTCTCGGTCTTGTCACTGTCGCTTCCCGAACAAGCGGCTAAAGGACCGAAAACAATTGCCAAAGTAATGGTGGCAAGTGTTGAGGATTTCTTAAAAAGTGTATATAGGCTCATTTCTGTGTCGTTGGTAGTCGTTGATTGCAATATGTATTTGAAGACGTACGATTGGGGTTCGCATGTCGCGTCCATCGTTCGTTTGAATGTACAAATCTACAAATTTTTAGAAATGTCAGCAAATCAATCGGACATTGTGTCCGATTGATTAATTGTTCTGAAATACAATATAATAGCGCAGAAATGATGTCCGTTACCGCCTAAATCGGACATATTCTGTCTGATTTAGGCATGCGCTTTTGGTTTCCGTACAGCACGATGTCCTAAATATTCCTTAATTCGGCTTGATTGAATGCTAAATTTGCAAATAGGAATAAAGGCCCTTGTTCCGAAAGGGGCAAGCAAAAGCGAAAAGAAACCGAATACCCAATACTACCCGTAAATTCAATCGGCGTTTTGCCGGACAATTAAACAACCTAAAAGATTCTTGAGAAATGTCTGCTTCACGAATTAGTTTGGCCTCCATACTTGCGCTACCATTGTTGGCTGTGGCTTTGCCTGCATCGGCGGATGGTGATGTGCAATGGCACGGAGGTACTGTGTATGATTTCGGAAGTGTTTCCGAATCGGGAGGAACGGTTACTCATCGCTTCGTGTTCGAGAATACGAGCGCTGACACTCTTAGTATCATATGCGCCAAAAGTCGATGCGGATGTACGACTGCGACACATACCGTTCGCGCCATAGCTCCGAGCGATACAGGTTCGGTGACGGTACGCTTTAACCCGAGCGGACGTGACGGAGACTTCAAACAGCGAGTCATTGTACGATTTACGGGCGAGACACGGTACAATTACGTTTTTGTCAAGGGACATGTGGAGGAGTCCGTTCAGGACAAAGGCGTAAAATTAACCGGGAAGAGGGAATGACAGCAAGCCGTCGGTCAAATCAAGTCCCCCCACTAAGTCAAATCAAGTCCCGTAGCGAAATAAGGATTTGTCCAAATCAGGCAATAAAGCAAAACACAAGCAAACGATAAATATTCCAAAATACTAACTAACACGTTTTTACATGAAAAAGCTATTGACACTACTCATGTTGCTGGTGATGACTTCCTTGGGGATGTCCGCAGCGCGCGACTGGAGTTACGACGCCTCGGCTTATGCCAAGCAGGCGGTAGTGTATGCTGCTGTTAAGACTGCCGACGGAACCGCGCTCGGAATGCTGGACAATTGTCAGATAGGAGCGTTCATAGACGGTGTATGTCGCGGCACTGCCGACAAGAATGTCGACAATGACGGCAACATCATCTTTACGGTGCGTATCGGTGTGTCATCTGCGGATGCCGGCAAAGCCGTACAATTCGCGATGATACTGGATTACACCGAGTACACTCTCGGAGGAACTGTCACTGTGTCGGGTGACGACGAAACTATCGGCGGTATACCTTCGGCGCCGATGACGTTGACCTACACGCCCATACAGACAGTCTCATTGCCCGACCGCATAGACGTCGTTATGGGACAGACGGTAAATCTTCGCGAACTGATTACAGTGACTCCTACCGGAGCAACGATGCCCGACGAACTCGAATGGGATTATTTAAATTCGCAGGAGTTCTTCGAAGTGAATAATGACGTATTGACCCCTAAAAAGACCAATACAGATGGTGCATATCTGGGACTGCGCGCAGGATCGGCGAACGCGTCGACCAACGTCTATGTCGGACAACCGATTACAAAAATAGAGCTTAATGTTCAGATGAGTAGCACCCTTACCGTGAACATCAATGACGACAAGACGCTGAATCAGTACTTGAAAGATATTCTTATCTTAACTCCGAGTGATGCTACCGAAGAGCCTATATGGAAACCTTCGGACACGGAAGGCATCACCGAATCTCCCGATAAACCGAACTATTGGATTCCGGCCAAGGTCGGCACCTACACGATGACCGCAACGGCTCTCAATGGTAGTTCGGCCACAGTTAATATCATAGTGCGTCAGCCAATAACCGGATATAATATTAAACATCAAAGTATTACCGTATTTGTCGGTACAACGCATCTCGAAGAACTTGCTGACGAATGCTACACCTTAGAGCCTGAAAATGCAGACAACAGTAATATGTATAGTGCTGCAGAAGGTGAGGCGCTTGCGCTCCAGGGAAGTGATGGTATCGTTGCCGTAAAAGCCGGCAAGGGCTACGTCAAAGTGGGTCATGATGACTTGGGTGGATATGCTATTGTCATCGAAATCAATGTTATAGAGAAGCCTACGGCCGATGATTTTGTCATAGCCAAAGACCCGTTGACAATCAAACTGGCTGATTACTATCTGTATAAGTATAGTATCGATGCAGAACTTAAGGCTAACGTCAGCTCGGAGAAATATTCCAATGAAATAGCTTCTATGGTATGGAGCGAAAACATAGCTACCGGAACAGAAGGCATTCTCCAAATCAACAACGCAAATGATATACTTGCAAAAGCTTATGGAAAGACAACCGTCAATGCCACAATGAACACTCTTGTGGCAGGCTTTGATGACAATGGTGTCTTCATGGCCGAAATGCCGGTACCTACATCTATTAGTTTCGGTCTCGAAATCGTAGCTGCAGTCAGCTCCATAGATCAGACGTACACCTCGATAAAGGTGCTCAAAGGTGAAGATGTAACTCAATATCTACCCTATACATACACCTTGAAGCCCGAATCTGTTGCGGGCGGTCAGGATGGTATCAGTTACAGCGTTTCGGACAACGACGCCAATGCTCTGCGAGAGAATGATGACAACACCATAACAGCGGTGGCTGTCGGTACGGCCAAGATCTATATCAGTCATAGCGATATACCCAATTCGCCTGTAGCACTTGAGGTTACGGTTGTCGAAAAGCCCGAAGCCGCGGAATTCAATATACAGAACAATCCTCTGGTAATTGAAATGAGGCAAGACGAATTGTCCAAGCGCAATATCAATAGTGAATTGGTTGCAAATATCACTTCTTCGAAATGGGGTAACTATATGAACGATAAGATTCTTCCCATCGAAGTTCCGGCTCAGGGCGCCGAAGCAATACTCAATATAGACAATACCGACCATATTGCACAGGCAGAGGCTTTCGGTACAACCCACGTGGATTGGCGTATGACAGTCACTGCATGTGCTATTATCGATGGTAATTTTGTCGTAAATAACGAATTCCCATTCTCCATCGGATACGATGTCACCATTACTCAAGGTCTCAATTCTATCAGCGTTGCTTCGATGACTATCGGTAGCACCGAAACCGGTACAACGCTGCAGATTGTTACAGATCCGGCCGGATTTGTACTTGATGCAGACTATATTAAATTCGATATTCCGTACAGCACTTCACAGCAACCCTTATTGGTTATTACCAAGGCAGAAGGTACCAACACCTGGACAGTGACACCTAACGCCATAGGCCAAGGAGAACTCGGCGTATACTACAACCAACTTACAGCTAAGGCTGATGTATCAGTTACGCAGAAGCTCGAACTTACATCCGGATGGAGCTGGATCTCGCTGTTCTGCTCGACCGTACCCGACATCGCCAAGTATATGCCCGAGGCGCAGGAAGTGCGTTCGCAGACAGAGCTGACATACAATGACCCCAAACTCGGCTTCTTCGGTTCGCTGACCGCTCTTGACAACACTACTTGCTACAAGATTTGCGTCAAAGAAGGCAACACATTGAATTATGTAGCCCAGGATATAGATAAATACGAGAACACGGTCAAGAAATACACTTTCGGCGCTCAATGGAGTTGGATGAACAATCCTTACGCTTTTGATCACAACTTTACGGAAGTGGCCGAAATGGGCAAATTTGCTTTCCCCGTGGACTCGCGTATCATCTCCAAGGACGGCGGTTTTGCAGTCTATAACGGAAAAACTTGGGAAGGCACGCTGACCACGCTGAAAGCCGGAGACGGCTATCTGGTATACAATGCCGGTACGACCGATGTCGATGCCGTTATGGTATCCGAAGTCGAGCTTACCAAGGTTTCGCGCCAGGGTATGCCTCGTCGAGTTCGTTCGTATATGACCGAACCCGTCTGGGAATATGACAGCAAGGATTTTGCTGACAATATGACGGTTATTGCTCGCGTAGGCGAGACGCTCGAAGAAGGCCGCTACGCAGTCGGCGCATTTGTCAACGGCGAATGTCGAGGCGAAGGCGAGATGGTGGGACAGCGCTTCTATATCACTGTCCATGGCAACCATTCAGACAAGGTGTCCTTCAGGATGTTTGATACCGTGACCGGGAAGTACACAGACGTCATCACCACTATTCCATTTGCCGAAATTGCCGGATCGTATTCGGTACCTGTGACTCTGACTACGGCTCAACCCCTCGGCGTTGACGACGTATTCGGCGATAACGGTTCGATAGATATTCGCTTCGACGGAGATGCTATCGTGGTGAACGGTGTAGTCGCCGAAGCGGTGAGTGTATATAATGTTGCCGGTCAGCAAATGCCTATGGAAGGACTTGCCTCCGGAACATACATTGTCAAAGTGCTTACAGCCGATGGCGTAATCACCAAGAAACTTATCAAGAAATAAAAGCACTGCTAATCCTTGGCCCGTGTCCTTGTCAGGACATGGCACGGCACGGGCCAAGTCTTTTTTCCTCCTAAGGAAGATACAGACCCGACAATAGGTCATATAAACCGATAACAGGTCAAATAAATAGTATCCCATCAATATTCATCATAGATTATCCTCACCATGAGACTGGACCCTCCACGGTGCACGATACAGATGCCAAAAACGATTAAACGGTTTGCAGCGATTGCTGCTTGCACCCTTTGTGCAACAACACTTTCGGCACAAGACATCTCACAGATAGGTAAGAGCGACCCTCTGATTATTACCGGCTCGGTAGGCACCAATAACACCTATTTCCATTCATCGACGGGCAACAACTATATGTCCCCGTTGAGCAATTCGGTATTTGCCAACCTCAACGTAAGCATCTACGGCATATCAATGCCATTTTCCATATACTACTCCAACGACAATTTGGACTTTCGTTATCCGCAATTTTCGTTCAATATCAGCCCGAGTTACAAAAACTTCACGGCACATTTCGGACAGTCCACAATACCATTCAGCAACTACATACTCAATATGTCTTTCAATGGCGTAGGCCTTGAATACAAAGGGTCCAAGTTCAGGTCCGCAGCCTTTTACGGCATATTGCGTAAAGCCATCAACGACAATCCCGAAGACCCCAATCCCCGCAAGCCGCAATATCGCCGCATAGGATGGGGTTTCAGTGCCGGCTACGGACGTGGCGGCAATAGTATCGATGTCTATTTTCTGCGCGCATACGATTCGCCCGGAAGCATCGATGACTACTGGCGCCAATTCTACCATCCGCAGGAAAATCTTGTAGTGGGTATCAAGGGAATGGTCAGCATCAAAAACCGCGTTTCACTGGCCGCCAATTTTGCTACAAGTGCTTTTACAGCCGATAAAGAATCGCAGAAAGTAAATTCCGGCGAGGCTACTCGTTTTGACAAGATATTTGAGCCGCGGTATACGAGCCGTGTCCGTTTTGCCGGTGATGCTACGCTCAATCTCTCACTCCCCATATTCAATGCCTCTATTTTCTATAAAATCTTACAACCGGACTATGTATCTCTGGGTACATACTATACTTCGAACAACTACCATAGTCTCGGTGTGAACTTCAATACGACACTCTTTCGCCGATTGATGTTGTCGGCGTCTTTCTCGGGGCAGGCAGACAACCTCTCAAATCAGCAACTATATACGACCAAGGGATTTGTGTACAACGCCAATGCAAGTATGCGTATAGGCAACAACTTCAATGTCACGGCAATGTACAACGGCTTCTTGCAAAGCCAGTCAGACGGTACTGCAGTGGTCGATGAGACTACGCGTGTACACCGAGTGCTGCATAGCTACAGCCTAATGCCCACCTACAACGTCTTTACCGACAATTTCGATCACACAGTTTCGTTGTCAGGTAATTATACACAGAACAAAGACTTGAATAAGAATTCTATAGGGCTGACCGATGTCAATACACTTGCCATAGGCTCGTCCTACAATATCAATGTCAAGCCCTGGGCGACGAACTTCGGGCTCTCTTTCAGCCATCAAGGATCCAAGGGCTTCAATTCGCAATACATATCCGAAGTGGCATCCCTTTCGGCAGGTCGCTCATTCCTCAAAGAAAACAATCTGACCGCTTCGGCGTCCGTATCGTTGTGCTACAACGAGGTCAAGCACCAGTCCAAGAACCTGTCTATGGCCTTTGACCTTAGCGCCGGATACACGCTCAAGAAGGCGCATACATTCAGTTTCTCGGCATCGTTCAGCAAGTATGGAGATGTGAATATCACTAAGACAAGGTCGTCCTTGGATGGTACCGATATACGGCTGTCGCTTAACTACCTGTATACATTTACATTGTTGCAGATAAAGAAGAAGGGAGAAAAGAAATGAAACAGAGCAATAATGTATGGACGGCATTGAGCCGACACATTATATATATAGCAGTAGCGACTTTGGTAGTGCCGAGTGCTTCCGCTTGTTTCGCAGGCACGCAAGTAATACGCCACACCGGAGTGAGTGCAATGCCCGGTGCTGTACGCTATAAAGTTGAAGCACCGCGGTGGATAATGCCTATGCAGGTGGGAGACTACGAAGATACAACTGTTGCAACGCTGTCGCTACAGAACCCAATGTTCCAGTGGATGCCGCCCGTAATCGGAGGTATTGCTGCATCGGTGACATATACTTACGATATTAAGATAGTACAGGTAATGCCCGAACAGGCTTTGGATCAGGCCATAGACCGTAACCCGGTGGTCTATCAAACCAAGGGATTGAGCGTGCCGCAGTGCTTACTGCCGGTCAATATAGTCCAAAGCTTAGAACCCGAGGCACTGTATGTGGCGCAGGTGGTCACGCATGCACACTCCACAGTCACCATAGATATCGCCAACGACGGACGCGGGCCGCTGATGCCTTTCCGCGTCCAATGTGCCGATAATTCCAATTCACAGACCAAGAATTAAGCCCCTAATCGTAATATTTCTATGAAACTACGACGATATATAGCCGCAATGGCGTTGATGATTGCCGGGATATGCACATCCTCGGCACAGGAAGTGAATGTCACCATAACGCCGGTGCGTAATGTGCTACCGCCGCAAGTGATGTACTACCTATCC
>CAKTOT010000059.1 GCA_934590135.1 uncultured Muribaculaceae bacterium | reverse complement strand
AAACTACCAAGAGAGAAAATATACGTAAAACACTTATTTAATTATGAGCAATCCTAATGTTAAGCCCGCCCAAGGCAAACTGGGCGTGATGGTAGTCGGCCTCGGCGCCGTCTCCACAACATTTATGACCGGTGTTCTGATGACCCGAAAAGGTCTGGCCAAACCCGTAGGCAGCATGACCCAATACGACAAAATCCGTGTGGGCAAAGGCGCTGACAAAAAATACCTCCACTACAAGGACATCGTACCCATCGCCGACCTCAACGACATCGAATTCGCCGCATGGGACGTATATCCCGCCAACGCTTACGAATCGGCCATCAACGCCGAAGTGCTCAAAGAAAAAGACATCGAACCCGTAGCCGACGAACTCAAGGCCATCAAGCCTCTGCGCGCCGCCTTCGATCACAACTACGCCAAACGCCTCGACGGTGAAAACTACATGAAGGGCGCTACCCGCTGGGAAATGGTCGAGAACATCCGCAAAGACATCCGCGACTTCAAGGCCGCCAAGAACCTTGACCGCGTAGTCGTACTGTGGGCCGCTTCCACCGAAGTTTACGTTCCCGTAGACGAAAAAGTACACTACCACCTCGCCGACCTCGAAGCAGCCATGAAGGCTGACGACAAAGAGCACGTCGCTCCCTCGATGTGCTACGCCTACGCAGCACTCAAAGAAAGCGCTCCCTTCATCATGGGCGCCCCCAACACCACCGTCGACATCCCCGCAATGTGGGAACTGGCCGAGCAGACCAAGATGCCCATCGCCGGCAAGGACTTCAAGACCGGTCAAACCCTCGTTAAATCCGGCTTCGCTCCCATCATCGGCACACGCTGCCTCGGCCTGAGCGGCTGGTTCTCAACCAATATCCTCGGCAACCGTGACGGTCTGGTGCTCGACGAGCCCGCCAACTTCCGCACCAAAGAGGTTTCCAAGCTGTCCACCCTCGAGACCATCCTCGAAGCCGACAAACAACCCGACCTCTACAGCAACTACTACCACAAAGTACGTATCAACTACTATCCCCCGCGCAACGACAACAAGGAAGGCTGGGACAACATCGACATCTTCGGATGGATGGGCTACCCCATGCAGATCAAGATCAACTTCCTGTGCCGCGACTCCATCCTCGCCGCTCCGTTGTGCCTCGACTTGGTACTGCTCAGCGACCTGGCTGCTCGCGCCGGCCGCTTCGGCATCCAGCGCTTCCTGAGCTTCTTCCTCAAGAGCCCTATGCACGACTACACCAAGGGCGAAGAAGCCGTCAACCACCTGTTCCAGCAGTACGTTATGCTCAAGAACGCCATCCGCGAAATGGGCGGCTACGAAGCTGACGAAGAAATCGATTAATACCGCCGCGGCTTACGCCGCGACCACCATCCCATAGCCCGAAGGGGCTGCGCCTAATCAAGCGCAGTCCCTTCTTATTTATTGTCTTGGGGTTTATAATCCCGAGGCTGTCAAAACAATAAATCAAGTAAGGGTGAGCCTTAATCGTAGACCGAGTAGAGCGCTATGTCATAATAGAGGGCACTGTAGGGGTGTGTCAAAAATGTAAAAACTGTAGGGCCGCAATACATTGCGCTCGCCCGTCAAGAAGATAGCGCAGTGTCTTTTCGGCGTATTATGCCATATTCTCACAATCGCGGTGGGCGCAATATATTACGCCCCTACAATAATTTGCTATTTTGACACCCTCTTGAATTCATCATCCTACCGACCCGGCGATGCGAATTATAGAATAAGGAAGGGGAAATCTCACGACTTCCCCTTCTTAGAAACCTTAAAAATCTAATCCTATGAAAAAACTAATCATTCTAAACCATTCATTAACCCTAAACAAAATTGGTATAAGTTAGAGGAAGGGGTAAGCATCGCGTATGGCTTGCCTGTCGGTTCCCTTACCTATGTCGTTTTGTCAAGTAGTGCAACGGTGCTTTCGCATCGGAAGTCTACGTTTTCTTCCGTCCGTTTATATGATAGACGTTTTAGAGGGCCTAAAAGTTTAATCCTCCGCCGCATTTTACATCATTTTAACATCTACGCGCGTCTTTGTCCGCCTTCGGCCATCGCCGGTCCTCCTCGACCGACGACGGGGCGGACAAAGGCCGAGGCGGGCGTCATAATCGAAAATACTGTCACTCAGTGACGCTTTTTTCGATTAGACTTTGGTGTACTAAAGAAAAACATCTACCTTTGTAATCGAAAACTACGTCACTCGGTGGCATAAATTTCGATTAGCAATGAAACTTATTGAAAGGAAAAAATATCTTGACGAGCTTATCTCGCTGCGTAACAACGGGATGATTAAAGTCATAACCGGAATGCGCAGATGCGGCAAGTCCTATCTGCTATTTGAGATATTCGGTTCGTATCTCGAGGCAAGCGGTACAGCTTCGGATCATATCATAAAAGTCGATTTGGAAGACTATAAGAATCGGAGTATGAGAAATCCCGACAACCTTTATGCATATGTGGAGAGCCGCATCATTGACGATGAAATGCATTATATTCTGTTGGACGAAGTTCAGATGCTCGACAACTTCGAAGATGTACTGAATGGCTTACTGAGGATGCGAAATGTAGATGTCTATGTCACCGGAAGTAATGCAAAATTCCTGTCCAAAGACATCATTACAGAGTTTCGCGGACGTGGTTTCGAGGTGAAGATGTATCCGTTAAGTTTTAAGGAGTACATGTCCGTTTATTTCGGAACAGTACAAGCCGGACTCAATGAATATATGTTGTACGGCGGACTACCTCAGGTATTGTCGTACAAAACCGAAGAACAAAAAGTACGCTATCTGAAATCACTGTTTGACGAAACCTACATTAAGGACATCAAGGAACGCTACGACATACGCAAGGACGATGACTTAGAGGAACTTATCAATATTTTAGCCTCAGGCATCGGAGCTTTGACCAATCCGAACAAATTGTCCAATACTTTTCTAAGCGAAAAAAAGTCAGTCATATCCTACGACACAGTCAAGAATTACATTGATTATCTCTGCGATTCGTTCCTTATCGAAAAGTCCACCCGCTACGACATCAAAGGAAAGCGCTATATCAATTCGCCCTATAAATACTATTTCATGGATTTGGGATTGCGCAACGCACGTATCAATTTCCGTCAATCTGAGAAAAGCCATTTGATGGAGAATATAATCTACAATGAATTGAGAGCGCGTGGATTCAATGTGGACGTGGGTGTCGTCCCTGTAGTGAAATTAAATGAAAATGGGAAACAGCAGCGTTCAAGCCTTGAAATCGATTTCGTCTGTAATTTGGGTAGTAAGCGTTACTACATACAGTCGGCATACCGTATGGAGTCTGACGAGAAAAATAGACAAGAGCGGGCGTCCTTGTTAAAAGTAGATGATTCATTCAAGAAAATTATCGTTATCGGCGAAGAATGTCCGGTGACAAGAGACGAATATGGCATCGTAACCATAAGCATTTATGATTTCCTACTGAAGGACAATTCTTTGGAACTATAAATCTTGGGACCGTAAACCTAATTATTCGGCTGCATAAACGACCATACGGCCAATCACTTAAAAACATTCTATGTGACTGATTGACAGCAGTATGTCAATAAAAACCGGCAATACCAAGACACGAGCCCTCGGCCGAAAGCATACTAATCGAAAATCCCATCACTCAGTGACGCATTTTTCGATTAGCCGTGGCCGCCTAAACGAGCCGATAAAGCCAAGACGGGCGGGCGTTTGGTGACGGGGGGAGGCGATTTGAGCGATTTCGTGTATTATTCGGTATATTTCGTATAACATCGGGCAAAATGTTTGGACACAGAACGGCGAAGGTGGTAACTTTGCGGTGTCAGAAGCGCGAAGGCGACTATTCTTCTCACTCATTCTCCCCCTCCCCGCCTACGCTATGACATTCTTTTGCAAGCCGTGAGCCGCGCTTATGGGGCGTGGGCCGCGTACCGATACCAATATAGGCCGTAGGCCGATACTAATCGTTAGACAATGGATATGGATTCAGACAATCGTTTTGACAATGAACTTACCGAAGAGGATGTGGCTCGGGCTACGGAAGTGACGGTCCCGGCACCGGATGCGACGCCGTTGCCCGACATTCAGGCTGTCGGCGAGCGGCAGGATGCGGCCGATCGTGAAAGCACGGACGCAGATTCGACTGACAATCAGGCGGCCGGCTTACGGCAGCCGGTGCCGTATGTTTCGCAGCAGGAATTCCCGTCGGCGGCGTTGATGGATGACGGCAAGCGACGTGTGTCTTTGGGGCGTGTCGCGGGCGTGAGCGCTGCCGTGGGTGTCGCCGGGGTCAGTGTCGCATCGGTATTGGCCAAGGAGGATGCGTCGCTGAGCCGCGCCGCCACGCCCGACGATGAAAAATCGGCGGACGAGATTGCCGCCAATGTCGGTGTGGGCGATGACGTGGAGCGTGTCCAAGTGCCTGCCGAGCCGCATGTTACGATTACGTACGAGGATATGACGGCCGCCGATGCCGCGCAGCATTACAATCCGAGTGGCGCCGCCGGGGCGTGCAATTCGGATTATGCGTCGGCAGACTACGCTGGATGTGCCGACACGGATGCCGATCTATCCAACGATTTCGGTGATATTTACGACACCCTCGGCTGACGAGGCACCGGCGTAGCCAAACCATTTTACAAGTCAAGTATTTGTGGCGAGGCGCGCACGTGACAGACGTGACGCGGTGTGACAGACGTGACGCGGTGTGACAGACGGCACGACCGGTGTGACGGCGGAGGAGCTTAGGCGGCTTTGGCGTTGTAGCGCTTCGGGAATTGGAAGATGATGGACAGCGCCACCACAATGCCCAGTGCAAATGGATAGTACAAGTGCGGCAGTATGGACACGGTGGTGATGCCGGCCAGTGATGCGGCCATAAGCACCTGAGCGCCGTAGGGTATGAAGCACTGAGCCACGCACGAGCAGGTATCCAGAAGACTGGCCGTTTTGCGCGGGTCCAGACCATATTTCTCCGAAATTTGGCGTGCCAGCGAGCCTACGGTGATGATGGCTATGGTGTTGTTGGCGGTACACAGATTGACTATGGCTACGAGCAGCGAAATCATGGCTTGGGCGCCGCGCGAGTCTTTGATGCCTCGGGACATACGTTCGATCAGAAATCGGATGCCGCCGTTGTGATGTATCAGGCCCAACATTCCCGAGGCCAGCAGCGTCACCACTATGAGATTGCCCATGGAGTCAACGCCCTGCCCCATAAATCCGAGCATATCCATTGCGCCGGCTCCGCCGTAGACCAATCCCGAGGCGAAGGCGGCCACGATGCCTATGAGCAACACCAGCAGCACATTAATCCCCGCCACGGCCAGGACGATGACCAGCAGGTAGGGCACTATGAGCTGCCAGTCCACCGAGGTGGTTTGGACGTGCGTCTCGACGCTTCCGCCGATAATAAAGTATATAATCAGTATGACCAAAGCGGCCGGCAGCGTCAGCCAAATATTGACATTGAACTTGTCGCGCATCGAGCAGCCTTGCGAGCGCGTAGAGGCTATTGTCGTGTCCGAGATGAAGGAAAGATTGTCGCCGAAGAAGGACCCGCCGACCACGGCAGCCACGAACATGGGCACATCCCCGCCCATCTGTCCGGCAATACCCACGGCCACGGGCGTCAGCGCTACCACGGTGCCCACCGAGGTGCCTACGGCCATGGATATGAAGCATGCGGCCAGGAATAGCCCCGGCATCAGATAGCCGGCGGGCAGCACTTTGAGTGCCAGATTGACCGTGGCTTCGGTGGCTCCGACTTTTTGGGCGAGCATGGCAAAGGCTCCGGCCAGGATAAATATCCAGACCATGTATATGACATCGCTGTTGGCCGCGCCGCGCGAGAATATTTTGAGCCGGTCGGTCAGCGATAGTCCCGTGGTGGTGACCACGCCCCATACCGAAGACAGTACGAAGACCACCGACAGGGGCACTTTGTAAAAATCTCCTACAAAGGTAGATAGCCCTACATATAGGAGCAGGAATACTATCAGCGGACTCAGCGCCGTCAGCCCTCGGCGTGTCGTAATGGTGTATGGTTGTTGCATCTCGTATTGCAAATCTGAAATGTTGTGCGTTTTTTAAGATAGGTATGTACACTGAAAAAAACTGCGAGGTTATATGTCAACCCTCGCCTGTTTAGGCACTGCAAAGGTACGCAATCATTCGGAAACGATGCGCAATCGAATGTCGTATAATGCCCGAGTATCAAAATTGCAGACACGGCATGGGACTGTGTCAAAGCGGGAAACCTTGTAGGGGCGCAATACACTGCGTCCTACTGTCAATCGTCATTACGGCACACCTATATCGGTACGGCAAATAAGTCGGGAGTGTCGTAGTTACTGTTGTACGGGGACGAGCGTGGCCGTGGCCAGGGCGGCAATGCCTTCTTGGCGGCCTACAAATCCGAGTCGCTCGGTGGTGGTGGCTTTGACGCTTGCCATGGAGATGTCTATGCCGAGGTCGGAGGCCATATTGGCGCGCATGTTCTCGATGTGCGGCGCCATCTTGGGTGCTTGCGCCATAATGGTAATATCCACATTATAAGGCACATATCCGTGGTTGTGTATCAGCTCGACCACGTGGCGCAGCAGTCGGCGCGAATCGATGCCGGCATATCGTGCGTCCGTGTCCGGGAAGTGTCGCCCTATGTCGCCCAGGGCCATTGCGCCGAGCAATGCGTCGCATAGGGCGTGTATGGCCACGTCGGCGTCGCTGTGTCCCAGCAGGCCGCGGTCGTGGTCGATGGTGACGCCGCATAAGGTCAGACGCCGTCCCGTGGTCAGGACGTGCACGTCGTAGCCGTTGCCTATGCGTGGATATTGCATGTTGTCAAGCACTTGGAAATATCGACAGCAGCGGGGGAGACGTCAACGTTTGCGCTTGCCCAGGAGGTCGCGTAGTCCGTCCATATCGAAGGTCAGGGTGAAGCGCAGTGTCTGGTCCAGCGGCGAGGTTTGTGCCGTGGCCAGCATGTAGGATGCGTCCAGACGTACGACGTTGAGCGAGAAGCCGGCGCCTATGCCGAAGTATTGGCGGTTGCCTTTGAACTTGTTTTCGTAGAAATAGCCGGCGCGCAGGAAGAATTGCTGGTTGTAGCTGTATTCGGCGCCGAGCGACCAGGTGATTTCGCGCAGTTCCTCTTTGAATCCGCCGGGGGCGTCGCTGAAACTCTTGAAAATGCCGGTGATGGGCGACATGTTTTCCCAGTCTTCGAGAGCGTCGAGGTAGGCCTGCTGACCCTCGGTAGTCTGGGTGTCGTAGTCGCTTTCGCGCGGCTTGGCCGGAACGAGCAATTTATTGGCATCGAGGTTGATGGCCAGGTTGTGGTAGTCGGCCAGGGGGAAGGTGAAGGATGTACCCAGGCGCAGGTTGGTGGGCAGGAAGGCGGGGTAATTGCCGTTGTCGTATGACACCTTGGTGCCTATATTGGAGATGTTCCAACCCCATGACCATTGGCATTCGCTGCGTCCGATGATGGGGTAAGTGGTGTAGTATCCCGAGATATCGGCGGCGAAGGCACTGGCGCCGGAGGTTTGGTCGCCGGCATAGCTGTCGCTAAATCCCAAGTCGCTGTAAATGTAGCGGAAAACGACGCCCATGGAGAATTTCTCGGAGAGTTTGCGCGAGTAGCCCACATCTACGGACATTTCGTAGGGGTTGAGGCTTTGCCCGGCATCGCCGGAGGGTCCGGAGGTGTTGACTTCGCCCAACGAGAAGTAGCGCAGCGAGGCGCTGATGGCTTGGTTGTCGCCCGAGCCGATTTTGTAGTACGCCGACAGGTTGGCCAGGAAGATGTCGTTGACCAATTTGCGCAGCCACGGGGTGTAGCTCAGGCCTACGGCGGCGCTTGAATATGCAAAGGCGTATTTCGACGGGTTCCAGTATTGTGAATTGACGTCCGGGTCGGAGGCGACGCCGAGGTCGCCCATAGAGGCGCCGCGTGCGTCCGGGGCTATACCCAGCGATGTCACGCCGGTGGTGATGGGGTTGAATTCGTCGTTCTTGATATTGCCGTCATCGGCGATGACGCCGAGAGCCGTCGTCATCGCCAGGGCCATGGCGACAAGGCGTCCGTACTTGTATTTTTGTCTTATGGACATTGGGGGATGTGTTTGCTTGTGTGATACGGGTGATGCGGCCTATGCGCGCGAGCAAAGGTCGGTCTATTAGTTAACGCGAATTTGTGCGTAATATTGTGGAGCAGCGATACATCTTGGCGTGGCGGCGCGTCATTGCGCGTCGGCGAGGGCGCGGTTGGCCTGCATGGCCAGGTATTCCTTGTGCGTGTATGGGTATGTGGAAGTGCCTTGTCGCACCCAGTACTTACCGCCGAATTCGGTGCCGAATTGGTTGGGGCGCACTTCGATGACAAAGACGTTTTTGCCGCCGCAGTCTTTGGGGTCGAGCCACGAGGTGGAGATACAGTCATTGGCGGCGCCGCCGAGGTTGGTGCGTATGTCGTTGCGCACGCGCAGTTCGTATTTGTCGCGGTCTCCGTCAAAGAGGTGGTGATGCAGGTCGTCGTTGCCCACGACGTATCCGTATCGGTTGACGCCGATGTAGAGTTTGCCGCCTTTGGCGCTGTTGAGGAAGCCGCAGATGCGTTGCAGTATATGGTCGCGTTGTCGCGGCATATCGACGTGCAGCCCGTCTTCGGGGCATATATAGCTGCTCTTGAATTCGACGGTTTGGGTCTCTTCGCCCATAAATATGGGCTGCTGTATTTTGACTTCGATGTTCAGCAACCGGGATATGCGCCGGGTGATGGCGGCCTGAGCCTCGTCTATGTCCATTTCCATAGACAGGTTTGCGGTCAGGGCCAGTTTGGCCAGTCCGACGGAGGTCTCGTCGTATTCGCCGGTGACGATGTCCCACAGGAAGTTGTTCTTGGACGAGTCATAAATGTAGCTGAGTATGCGCAGCTGGCGGCTGCGCATTTCCAGCACGGGGTAGTCGCCGGAGTTGTCTTCGTCGGCGCGTATATCGTCGACGTTGATGTACCCCGAGGAGACGAAGGTGCGCAATCGGCGGACTATGGACATACGGCGCGTAAAGTATTGTGCCAATTCGTTGTTGTCTACCAGCCGAGCCAGCAGTCGTGCGAAGGCCAGGTAGTTGAAGCGGCGCAGATAGCTTGATTCGAGCGATCCTACGCGGTCGATGATGTGTATCAGTTCGACGACGTGTTCGGGCTCGATGGTCGATTCGGGCAGGTCGTCGTCGGTGTTCTCCGAAGTCAGTTCCATGGTTTCGGGGATATGATATACGTCGGTTTTGAGCAGAAACAGCATCGTGCGTATGGCGTCGTGCGGCGTGAAGGTGTTGAATTCTTCGTCCACGAGGCTATTGTATCGGCACAGCAGTCGTCCGGTGGGTTCCATAGACATATATGTGGCTACGACGTAGTCGCCTTTGGAGAGTTTGGTGCTTTCGGTGATGATGTTGACGGGATCGCCTTGTGCCGAAATGCCCAGGTATGTTTCGCGGCCTTTGTACTTGGTCCATCCCATGACCAGACATTCGAGTGTCGTATCCTTGTCGAGGTCGTTGCGTACCATCTCTTTGATGGCCGGCAGCAGCGTGTATCGCGGCTCGCCGCCGGCGTCCGAAGACAGGACTTCGGCGTTGAACACCAGCGCGTCATTGAAGTCGTCGCGGAAGTCGTCTATGGTCATTCCATAGACATCGTATTTTACTATCTCGGAAAGGCTTAGCGTGCCTTCGCCGTTGGTGATATTTTCGTCTACGGGCTTGACGCGGAACAGTCGTCCGTCGTTTTGGACTTCGGAGATGTATACCTGAACGGTGTCTCCGGCGTCGACGGCGCGTAGTTTGGCGCGAGCGGCGCGCGTCATACTTCCGGGTTCGAACAGGGCGTGCTCGACATCGGCCCAGAAGCGTGACAGCACTTCCGGGTCGTCGCAGCCCTCGGGGAGGGTGATGCGGTCGGGAGTGTATATTTGGATGTTTTGCCAAGGCAGCATCTCGGCGGGCAGGATGGCGCGGTTGGCGCCGCCGTGGCTTTGCGAAACAAGGTGGAGGCTTTCGCGCGTGGCCACCAGGCCGGCGCCTTTGCCCATGTAATATTGGGCCGAGGCGGGAGTGGCCGGCGTCGAGAGGTCGGCGGAGGCGGCTTCCAGCGCCAGTTGTCGCAGGTTGTCGAGGCTCTTCCACCCGAAGCGTAGGGGCGCTTCGGAGGTGCCGACGGCGGCTTCGAAGGCCTTGTGCAGCAGCTCGGGCGCCAGGGCCTCGTTCTCGAAGACGATGTAGCGCACCAGCGCGGCACGGTATTCGCGGATGTCGAAGTCGTCGTCTTTGGAGGACAGCAACAGCCGCAACGCCAGTACGCGTACCATGCGTTGCAGCATCTCGCGCCCGGCACGGTCTTCGTAGGTCAGGCCGTCGGCGCGAGTCTTGTTGAGTTGCACGTACGAGTCAAGCACGCGTATGAAGGCCGAGCGAAACGGGTCTTGATACCAGTTGCTGTGGTTGCCGTCGGAGATGATGGACAGGATGTCGTCCATGCGCTGCTCGATGATGTCGGGACACAGTGCGAAGATGGCATTCATCACCTCGAGCTTGTCCCCGGGATTGTAGAGGTAACCGCTTTGGCGCATCTTGGAGATGATGTCGTCCAGATAGTCGGTGTGCCGGCCCGACTCTATCATTTCGAGGGCGCGCTTAGTGGTGTTGGCGTGGCGCACATAGCTTTCGAGGCGCCTGCGCCAACGAGTGCGCCACGTATCGTCAAGACTCGAAATCAGCCGACTTTCTTCGAGCAAAAACAGGCATGCCGAGACATAGGCACTGAGTATGCGTATGTGGTGGCTCAGTGTCCGATAATGCATTGTTTCGATGGTGCCGCGCACCTTGGACAGGAATATCAAAATCCATTCGCCGCGATGACTGCGGTAGGCGGCGGCGATGTCGGCATACGTCGCATCGGCCGACAGTAATTTCTCGGCAAGATGCGTCTCGGCACTGATGCCTAATTCGGCACCTATGGCCGTGAGGGTGTAGAATTTGACCTTGCGTTGCAGCTGCTCGTCTACGAGTTGGAGGCGCAGCCTGTAGCGGTCTATCTTGGCCACTCGGCAGCGGATGTCCTGATAGGGCGTGAGCTTGGCTTTGCCGAAATTGGCGAGGTTGAAAATAAGTCCGTGGTTGTCGCGCACGGTGTAATAGGGCAATTCGTAGCCTTTGAGGCCGGAGACTACCGTGAAGGGGTATTCTTCGCCTACTTTGTAAAATTGGCCCAGAAATGCCGAATAATCTTGCACCAATGCGATGGTGCCGTCCTGCACCTGCCGCGCAAGGCACAGCAGTGTCGCCGGATCTTTTTGCTCTTTTTGGAAATCATACAGACGGACGCGATATTCCACGCCGTCGTGTTCTACAATAAAATACTGCGTATTGCCTTGCACGATGCGTTCCTTGACGGGAAGCTCGTACGAATTGCCTGCTTTGAATTTCATAAATTAAAATTGCTTTTAGGATGTTGAAAGTATTGAAAAATAAATCGTGTGTCGAGATTCGGTGTATACGTACGCGGCATCGCTGCAAGCGGCATATCAGGCAGCGGAGGCGGCGGTCGGTGCAGCTGCGCAATACGGATTCACGGCCGCTCGTAAAAATATCGGGGAATATCCCCGGAGATAAACTGTATAGACAAATCATACGTCGCATTACGACTGCACAAAGATACACCAAAATGCCGCATTGTGTCGTCCGCTCTGCATTAAAAATACTAAAATGCGCAATGTTTTTTCGATGTCGCCCGACAGGCGCGTTAGTAGGCAAAATACGCGGCGGATTTGGCCGTCACGTCACAAAAGACTAAATTTGTAAGCACTAAGCCGCTCATAGGCCCGGCGCAACGGAGGCCGCTTGCAGTGCAAGACGGCCGATGCTCCCCGGCCATCGATGGCGCAAGGCTGCCGATGGTATATGAGCGCCGGTGACAGATAACGGCATATAAGTATATAAAAAGCATACGGTGAAGTACTTTATGATAGCCGGAGAGGCATCCGGCGACCTGCATGCCTCGCAAGTGATGGCGGCTTTGCGTCGCCGCGACGCCGCTGCCGAGTTTGTGTACCTCGGCGGCGATGATATGCGTGAAGTCAGCGGCACCGCGCCGGTGATAGACTACCGCGACATGGCGTTTATGGGATTCAGCGAGGTGCTGCGCAACCTCGGACGCATTTCGGCCAATCTGCGTGCCGCCAAGGAGGCGTTGCGCGCCGCCCGCCCCGATGTGCTGGTGCTCGTTGACTACCCGAGCTTCAACCTCAAGGTCGCCGCCGAGGCACGGCGTCTCGGCATCCCCGTGGCATACTATATTTCGCCCAAGGTATGGGCCTGGAAGGAGTGGCGCGTCCGCACCATCAAGAAATTGGTGGACCGTATGCTCGTCATCTTTCCCTTCGAAGTCGAGTACTACGCACGGCGTCACCACTACAAGGTGACGTATGTCGGCAACCCCTCGGTGGGCGAAATTGACGCCGCCCTGGCCGCCAAGCCCGAGCGTGCCGATTTTATGGCCGCACACGGTATGGACCCGCGACGTCCCTACATCGCGCTGCTGCCGGGCAGCCGTCGCGGCGAGATTCGCAACAATATGTCGGTGATGCTCGAAGCCGCGGCTCGCTTCCCGGAGTACGCCGTGGCCGTAGCCGCCGCCCCGGGCATGGATGACGGCGTCTACGCGCCCTATGCCTCGGAGCGGGTGCACATGGTGCGCGATGCCACGATGCCGCTGCTGGCGTACGCACAGGCCGCTTTGGTCACCTCGGGCACGGCGACGCTCGAAGCCGCCTTGGCCTCCACGCCGCAAGTGGCCTGCTATCGCGCCAACGGCAGCCGCATTTCTTACGCCATCATGCACCGACTGCTCAAGGTGGACTATGTCACCCTGCCCAACCTCATAGCCGGCCGACGCGTCATCGACGAGATGCTGCTGCACCGGTGCACCCCCGATGCCGTGGCCGAGCGCCTGTCCGCAATCATCGACGAGGCCTCGCCGACGCGCCGACAGATGCTCGAAGACTATGCCGAAATACGCCGCATTCTCGGCTCGTCCGATGCCGCCGATGCCGCCGCGTGCGCCATCATCGACCTTGCCCAATCGCGCAGACACACAGCCGGATAAATCGCATTTCCCGGACATTAGACGCTCCACTTTACCTTCTGCGTAGGACATTCGACAATACCTTCTGCGTAGGACATTCGATGTTATCTGCGGCGGTCGCGTCCGCCGAGAAAGATAACGTTGCACCCGCCACGCAGACGACTGGCCACGCGGTCGCCGTAGCGGTGCTCGAATTCGGGGCCGAAGATATTGATATTCGACGTGGCCAGAGTGATCATATCATCGTGGTCGCCACGAGCCTCAATAAGCTGACGCAAGGGCTCGCGGCGTACGCCCATATACACGGCCTCGGTGGCGGGTTCGCAGCCGAGGTCTTGGATGCACACTATGGGGGCACAGGCCTCGCCGCTCATGGGGTTGCCGCCGCGACATCCGCGTTCCCACGCTTCGGCGGCGCTCAGAAAGGACCACGAAATGCGGCGCTCGGTGTCGCCGAAGTATATCGTCGAGGGATATAGACGCGCAAATTCCAGCATCACACGCATCATCAGGCTTTTGCCCGAGCCGGTGGTTCCACACAGATATATACCCTTGCAGAGGTCGCCGCGGGTGTACTCGGTGCATCCGGCGTTGATGCTGACGGCCTCCATGGCCGGGTCGCCTATAATCCAGCGCGCCATTTGCAGGTAAGCCCAGCGGTTGTCGTCATCGATGACAAAGCGCGGCGTATACCGGCGCCCTATGGCCTCGATGTACGCCATAGATTCGGGAATATTCAGCGTCATAGGGGCGCTGCGGCGGATGCCGTAATGGCCGTGGCCGTCCATCAATGCGGCCACTCGTGCGTTGATATAGTCTTGTATTGTAGCGTTTTGCATAGTAGTGTTTTGTGGTGTGTTTTGCATAGTTCTCGGTGTATTTTTAGAGTCCTTAATATCCTTAGAGTCCTTAATGTCCTTAGAAGCCTTAAAGTCCATAGAGTCCTTAAAGTCCTTAGAAGCCTAAGGGTCCTTATCTTTTGGGTAGAACGAAGTCTTTCCATTGGTCGTTGACGTTGAGGATGTTACGCGAGGCGTGGGCGTTGGTCG
>CAKTOT010000058.1 GCA_934590135.1 uncultured Muribaculaceae bacterium | reverse complement strand
GGACAAAAAGTCGTACCTTTGTGGGCAATTTCGCTCAAGGGCAAAGGAAGATGTCGCAGAGTCGGCACGCCCCCGCGGTTAATCTATTAATATACAAATTACTAAATGTACGCTATCGTAGAAATTCAGGGACAGCAGTTCAAGGCAGAAGCCGGCAAGTTCCTCTACGTTCACTTCCTCGGCACAGACGTCAAAGAAGGTGACAGCATCGATTTTGACAAGGTGCTGCTTATCGACGCCGACGGTGACGTGAAAGTCGGAGCTCCCACAGTAGAAGGAGCAAAAGTAGTATGCGAAGTGGCCGAACCCCTCGTAAAGGGCGAAAAGGTCCTCGTGTTCAAGAAAAAACGTCGTAAAGGCTATCGCGTAAAGAACGGCCATCGCCAGTACTTCACCAAGGTAGTTATCAAAGACGTAGTCGCTTAATCAAAATTTAATTTTCACAGACAAATGGCACATAAAAAAGGTGTCGGCAGTTCGAAGAACGGCCGTGAATCAGAAAGCAAGCGTCTCGGCGTGAAAATATTTGGCGGCCAGGTATGCAAGGCCGGTAACATCCTCAAACGCCAGCGCGGTACCGTGCACCATCCCGGCAAAAATGTCGGCTTGGGTCGCGACCATACAATCTACGCACTCATCGACGGAACTGTGGTATTCACCACCGGTAAAGAAGGCCGTCGTTACATCAACGTTGAGCCCCTGCCCGAAGCATAAAGGGAAGGAAATCCGCATCAACCTCTTACAAGCAAGAGAATGCAACCGTTGGTTGTATTCTCTTGCTTTTTTTTTATGTCGATTTCCGAGGATATGGGGGCGGCCGATTGCGGATAATTTGCTAACTTTGTAACTATGTTTTGCGGCGTTATCGAGCCGCGTTTTTATATCAAAATACTACCTCTAAAACTTAATAGTCGCGCGGATATGAATCTGAGTCTTGACATATCTCTCTCTGTTATATTGTTGATGGCCGGTGCTGCAGCGCTTTATGCGTTGTTATGGCCTGTGTACCTATGGCGTATACGCAGGGTGACTCATGCCATAATTTTGGCTGATGCCGAGACCGATTCGGAAGCGGACTCGTGCGAGGATTTTCTTCCGGCGGTATCGGTGGTTATATACAGCTCGGGAGGACAGAATAGCTTGCGCCGCATATTGCAACAGGTGCTGGGACAGGATTATCCTTCGCCATTCGAAATTATTGTAGTGACGGACGGCCAGTCGCCGGAGTGTAGCGCCGTTGTGGGCGAGTTTCGTCGCGTATCTCCTAATGTGTACATGACTTACACTCCGGACGATGCTCGTAACGTCAGTCGCAAGAAACTGGCACTGACGCTTGGGATGAAAGCCGCAAGGTATGATGTGGTGGTACACACCACCGCAGCCGTATCCATAGATAGTGATCGTTGGCTCTTCGAAATGGTGCGGCCTTTCAGTTGGGGAGCTGCTGTCGCAATAGGATATGCTTTTGTGCCCTCAGACAGTGATGATAAGGCCGGATATCGTCGACGTATGTTCAACTCCAAGGCGGATGCCGTTACGTGGTTGACTGCCGCCGTGGCCGGAAAGCCCTATCGTGGCACGGAATACAATTTGGCATATTCGCGACAGGCTTTTTTTGACAATAAGGGCTTTTCGCGTTCGCTGAATTTGCACACCGGAGACGATGATCTGCTTGTCTATGAATTGGCCGCGCAAAATCCGGGGAAAGTCGCAGTGGTACTTGCGCCGGACTCTATGCCGTCGATAGTCGGTGTAGATCCATGCCGCTTTTATCGTAGACAGCGTCGTTGTCACCAATTTACCGGGTCAAGGTTACCCAAGTGTTCGCGCCGGCTGATGGCTGCCGGTGCGTGGATGCGTATCGTGTCCTTGTCTTTGGCTGTTGCAGCCGTGGTACTCAGTGATTTCAATGTTTATGTGGGTTCTGCCGCCCTTGCCCTGATGATTGCTCAATGGCTGAGTGTCGCTCTTGTATGGCGTCGGGCAATCAAGGCTTTGCACGGCCGTCCGATGTTGTGGACATTACCGCGACTGTCTCTTACGCGACTGATAGCCAATGCCGTTGTCGCCATCCATACGATGCGTCACCGCTCCGAATACTATACTTGGCGTCACTGACAGTAGGCGTATAGTCCGAGTAATAGGTGCATATGTCAAGTATTAGACGATGGAACAAGCATCAGGCATATAGGACAAAACTGAATGGATTACAAGAACATAACGGCGGAAGTTCCCCCTTGTGGATACTTCCGCCGCTTTGTATTGTCTTGTTACGATGCTTCAGTCGTGCAGGGTGCGCGAAAGCGAAACGGTGACGCCACGCATCTGCGCAGATATGGGTGGCGCGATTTTAGTGATGCTTACAGTCACTTTTAGAATGGATGGGAAGGCCGTGACAAGGGCATCAATGATGCGCCCGGCCGCATTTTCGAGCAGTGATGACGGCGTTTTCATAGTCCGGCGGATGACGTCAACCGCTTCGGCATAGCTGATAGCGCTTAAGAGGTTGTCGTTCAGTATTGCTTTGGTCGCATCGTAGCTGAAGATTACGGTGATGTCAAATTCGTTGCCTACCACGCGCTCTTGCTCGAGCACTCCGTGATTGCAATGCAAGCGCAATTTGTCGATGGTTATTGTCGCTATGGTATCCTGCATGTGTGACTATTTGCGTTGTTTGCCTTTTTTGATGCCTTTATGTTTGCCTTTGTTTTTGGGGCGTGCGGCGTTGGGTGACGGCTTGCTTATGGGCTTGCCGGTACGAGGGTCTATGAGGACGAAGTCCAATTGCTTGCGCTCGAGGTTGGCTTGTGCCACTTGCACGCTTACTTTATCGCCCAGGCGATAACGGTTGTTTTGGCGGCGTCCTACAAGACAGTAGTTGCGCTCGTCCAGCTCATAGTAATCGTCTACGAGGTCGCGTACGGGCACGAGTCCTTCGCATTTGTTGTCGTCCAGTTCGACATACAGGCCCCACTCGGTGACGCCGGATATAACTCCGGTGTATGTCTGGCCGAGATGGTCGCGCATATATTCCACTTGCTTGTACTTTATGGAGGCACGTTCGGCACCGGCTGCCAGTTGTTCCATATCGGAGCAGTGTTTGCACAGTTCCTCGAGGTGGTCCAGATTTACCGAGCGCTGTCCGGCATGATAGCGGTCCAGCAGACGATGTACCATCATATCCGGATAACGTCGTATGGGCGAGGTGAAGTGTGTGTAATAGTCAAATCCCAGTCCGTAATGGCCTATGTTTTGGGTGGTGTATATAGCCTTGGCCATCGAACGTATTGCCAGCGTGGACAGAAGGTTTTCTTCGCCTTTGCCTTTGATGTCGCGGATCATACGATTGATGCTTCGGTTGATTTCCTTGCTGCTTCCTTGGCTCTTGACTTTGTACCCGAAGTTGCGTGACAGCGAGGCCAGATCCGAGAGTTTGCCCGGGTCGGGTTGGTCGTGGACGCGGTATACAAATGCTTTGGGCTTTTTGCGCCCTGTGGGGATACCTATTGCAGTGGCTACTGTCTTGTTGGCCAGAAGCATAAACTCTTCGATAAGTTTGTTCGCATCCTTGGATTCCTTGAAGTATACCCCTACGGGGTGGCCGTTTTCGTCTATGTCGAATCGAACTTCTACGCGCGCAAAGTCCACCGAGCCGTTTTCGAAACGTTGTCGACGCAGGGTTTTGGCCATTGCGTCAAGTGTCAGGATTTCGTCGGCGAAGTCGCCTTTGCCGGTCTCGATGATTTCTTGTGCTTCTTCGTAGGTGAAGCGTCGATTGCTGCGGATGACTGTATGGACAATCTTATGGCTGACTACACGTGCCTCCGGTGTCATCTCAAATATTGTCGAGTAGGCCAGTTTGTCCTCATCGGGGCGCAGCGAGCATATTCCGTTGCAGAGGTGTTCGGGAAGCATGGGCACTACGCGGTCTACCAGGTAGACGCTGGTGGCTCGGTCGCGTGCTTCGCGATCAATGATGGTGTCCGGCTTGACATAATGCGTTACATCAGCTATATGTACGCCTACTTCGTAGTTGCCGTTGGGCAGCTTGCGTATGGACAGTGCATCGTCAAAGTCCTTGGCGTCTTTGGGGTCGATGGTAAAGGTGGTGACTTGGCGCATATCGGTACGTTGTGCCACCACTTCGTCGGTGATGCCTGCATCTATGCGCGCTGCGGCGTCTTCCACGGCTTTGGGATAGGTGTAAGGCAGACCGAATTCGGCGAGTATAGCGTGTATCTCGGTGTTGTTGTCGCCGCTCTTGCCCAGTATGTCTATAATCTCGCCGCGGGGATTTTTCTCGTCATCGGGCCAGTCGGTGATGCGTACCACGGCCTTGTCGCCTGTGACGGCGCCCTTGAGGCGACGTTTGGGGATGTATATGTCCGTGGCCAGGAACTTGCTGTCGGTGTTGAGTATGGCAAAATTACTCTCGACTTTGATTGTTCCGATAAAGGCTTGGTCTTTCTTCTCGATTATTTCGGTGACGATGGCTTCGGGCTCGATGCCGCGACGGCGTGCCGCTATGGTCACGCGTACGCGATCGCCGTTAAGTGCGTGCATGGAGTTGCGCTCGGCCACAAAGATGCTTTCGCCGTCGTCGTCGGTGATTACGGAATTTTTGCCGTTGGAGCGGCGCACGAAGATACCCGTGGCATCGACGCTGCGGCTGGGCCTCTTGTATTTGCCGGGAGCTATTTCGACAAGTTCGCCGTCAAAGGCCAGCTCGGCAAGGCGCAAGGCCACGGCGCGTTGCTGTGCCTCGGATGTGATACCGAGAGCGGCGGACACTTGTTTGTAATTGAATGTCGTGGCTGAAGGTTGTGCAATGTAGGTGTCTATGGCATTGCTTAGTTTTGAAGCTTTGCGTGACAGTCCTGCCTTGGTGGTGTCTTTGGACATAAGTCTGTGTATGAGGTGAGTGTGTTTATTGTTCTGTTTGTTTGCGTACGGGCGCTTCTACGCCGCCTATTGACCTATCGCCAACGCCCCGCAGAAGCCTGGTGTGCAGGTTTCCCGGGGCGTTGTGCGTTGGTGTTGTGACAACCCGGCATCTATGGCGCACCCGGGATGGGAGCGGCATCGCTTAGGCGTCGATGTTTGCGTAATTGGCGTTCTGTTCGATAAATTCGCGGCGCGGCTCGACATCTTCGCCCATAAGCATGGAGAATATGCGGTCGGCTTCGACGGCATCGCTGATGTGTACTTGCTTGAGCATGCGATGACCGGGGGCCATTGTGGTCTCGCGTAACTCCTTGGCGGACATCTCACCGAGACCTTTGTAGCGTTGTACCGTTGTCTTGGTGCCGTGCTCGTCTATGAATTGTTGAAGTTGTTGGTCGGTCCAGCAGTATTCTTCGAGCTTGCCAAGCTTGCACTTGTACAGCGGCGGTGTGGCCAGATAGAGATAGCCGTTTTCGATGACCGGTCGCATACGGCGGAAGAAGAATGTCATCAGCAGCGTGGCAATGTGCGCACCATCGACATCGGCATCGGTCATAATTATGATTTTGTGGTAAGCCAGCTTGGAGACGTTGGGCTTTTGCGGGTCGTCCTCGGTGCCTATGGTGACGCGTAGTGCGCGGAATAGGTTGGTGATTTCCTCGTTCTCGAAGACTTTGTGCTCCATGGCTTTCTCGACATTGAGTATCTTGCCTCGCAAAGGTAGTATGGCTTGATAGCGACGGTCGCGAGCATCCTGTGCCGTACCGCCTGCCGAGTCACCTTCGACGATGAATATTTCGCAGTCTTCGGCCGTGCGCGACGAGCAGTCGCTGAGCTTGCCGGGAAGTCCGCCGCCACAGAGCGGCGATTTGCGCTGGATGCGCTGACGTGCGTTGTATGCTGCTTGGCGTGCTTGTGCGGCCAGCACCACTTTATTGACGATAAGTCGTGCTTCGCGCGGATGTTCCTCGAGATATACCCCCAGGGCATCGGATACGGCGGTCTGTACGGCGCCGATGACTTCGCTGTTGCCCAATTTGGTCTTGGTCTGACCTTCGAATTGCGGCTCCATGACCTTGACAGAGATAACAGCCGTAAGGCCTTCGCGGAAGTCGTCGCCGTTGATTTCGACTTTGGCGTTCTTCAGCAGGTTGTTGTCTTCGGCGTACTTCTTGAGCGTGGATGTGAGACCGCGGCGAAATCCGGTGAGGTGGGTGCCGCCTTCGATGGTGTTGATATTGTTGACAAACGAATAGATTGTCTCCGAGTAGTTGGTGTTGTAAGTCAATGCCACTTCGATGGGCACGCCCTGGCGCTCGACATTGAGGTCGATGACATCGCCTATGAGTGATTCCTTGTTGTGGTCGATGTATTCTACAAATTCGCGCAGACCTTTGGCACTGTAATATGTCTCGCTATGCGGCTTGCCGTCGGCGTCAAGGTCGCGCATATCGGTAAGCTTGAGCGTAATGCCGGCGTTGAGGTATGCCAAGTCGCGCAGACGGTTGGACAGGGTGGCAAAATCGTAGGTGGTGACGGTGAATATCGTGTCGTCGGGCTTGAAGGTGATGGTCGTGCCGGTGGTATCCGTTTCGCCGACAACCTTGACGCTTTCCAGCGGATGTCCGAAGTTGTATTCCTGCATATACACCTTGCCGTCGCGACGCACCTCGGCGCGTAGATACGAGGACAGGGCATTGACGCAGGATACACCCACGCCGTGCAGACCGCCCGACACCTTGTAGGTGCCCTTGTCGAATTTACCGCCGGCGTGCAGTACCGTCAGCACCACTTCGAGGGCGCTCTTGTGCTCCTTCTCGTGCATATCCACGGGGATGCCGCGGCCGTTGTCGACTACGGTGATGGAGTTGTCTTCATTGATGGTGACTTCGATGTGTGTGGCGTATCCGGCGAGGGCTTCATCTATGGAGTTGTCCACGACCTCGTACACGAGGTGATGGAGACCCTTGGCGGAAATATCGCCTATATACATTGCAGGGCGCTTGCGTACGGCTTCCAGACCTTCGAGCACCTGGATATTTGACGCACTGTATTCTTTCTGATTTTCTTCCATGTAGGTGTGTTTTGGGAAAAAACGGTGAAAAGCGCAACTCCTCCGGATGCCGAGCCGTCGCGTTACCTTGTGTCTGTCTTGCAGATTGTTACGTGTGGATGTCGGCGTCGGAAGCTTATCACGCTTTATAGTGCAAATTTACGACTTTTCGGCGAGATAACCAAGCGTGGAACACATATATTTTCGGTGCGAACACGCGATGCTAAATCGGTTTTTGTCTCTACTTTGCGGTGGATGTGACGTAAACGCTTATGTCCGGCTCTTGCAATAAGTTTCGGCTGTGTTTTTGCCGTCTTAAACACCTATCCGTCAGACCTTATTTATCGGTCTTATTTGGTCGTCATAGGGCGTGGAGCCGTAGCCTTTTTCTTGGAGACGAGTTACCCATTTGTCTAAGGATGCCTTCCACATAGCTTTGAACCAGGCGGTGTCACCAAATCTGCGGACAAGTGCCGGGCTGATCGCATAGTAGATTTTAATGAAGACACGGCCCCAAATGTGTCGCTTTAGATAAAGGTCGCGAAAACGGCGAAGGACCCGGACCTCCGGACAGTTATATGAACCGTAGACTGCTGTGGCTACATAGCAACCGCCTTTTATCGAATTGTTAATGGCTTCTTCTTCAATGGAATCGTCTGTGTCTTCGGGAAGTCCTTGCTTGATGCGATTGAGGATTGAACGATATTTGGTGACGGTTTCGTCGCTCATATAGAGAGTATATACGTTTAAGCGACTATTGACTGCTTGTGCGTAATTTACCCATTGTTCGGCCACCTCGCCAACGAGCTGAGTAATGTCCGAATCGGACGCTACTACGGAATCGGGGACGGACTCGCGAAGCTTTACGATAGTATCGACTTGATTGAGAATAATATTATAAATAATATCCGATTGTTCGGTCAATTCCGGAGCAGAGAAAAAATGTGATTCTGTATTTGCTTTGTAAACCTCTTTTATGTCCTCCGTGTCTTGAAGTTGCTCGATATAGACATTCAAGGTGTTGATCATCTTGTTAAGGAAGAATGTGTATACTTCATTAGCAAGTTTGCCTTCGGAGAGTTCGATGGCGTTATTTCCGGTATTTATGACTTCGAGTACTTTAGGCTCTTGAAAGGTGCAGAGAAGGTTTACGGCCTTCATCTTGGTAAGCCACGCGTCAGCGTTATTGGGGTCTGCTTCAAGGGCGCGATTGGCATAAGAATATGCTTCCTCACCATTTTCGCTATCAAGTGCTGCATTGGCGAGTTTTAGTAGATTTAGGGCTTCGCCGGACTTATCTACTTTCACTATTCCCTCAATAGCGACAGTCCCCTCAATCATCATCTTTCGGGCTTCTTCTACAGAATATTTTGTGCCGCAAGACTGACAGACAAAAACGCCATCTTGTTTGATGATATTGGTGCTCCCGCACATTTCACAGGTTAGTGGTTTCATATGCTCTTATGCTTTGTTCGAAACTCGAGATATTGTATAGACAATTGCAATTTCTATTATTATGAGGAATGCAATTAGCAAAAATAGCCAATTGTCATCAAAATAAGGCGGCATCAAACAACCGCACACAAGTTCGCCGAGCGTTAATATCGGGATGATGAAAGAGAGGGATAGCCGGAAGTATTTGGATATATTGCTTTTGGAAATCCATAACCCGATAAAGATGGTGAATAGTAGTACTAAACTATTCGTAATTACATTGAACCATAAATATGAGTCAATGATGAGTCCTGCAAGAAAATTCAGAACAAGCAGGAGTGTGGGATATATTATGGATAATCTTTTCATTGTTGTGAAGTGATAGGAGGTGTTGATGCATTGAAAAGCGTCGCGAATTGGGGCAATGATGCAATCTGGGCCCAATTTGACATTCCCGGAGTCCAAACCAATGTGGTGGGAGAAACGAGCCCTTGTGCAGCGAGGCTACGAATGTCGTCAATTGTCCGGTTCGGAATCTGTTGATTGTTGATGAGAATGAACCATGTGGGTTGAGAATTAGGCGCTTCGGGAGTGGGGGGATTTGCATTTACGTATTGCGACATCATATTGCCTGCTATATTTCCGACGCCAACACCGGCACCGAGTCCTACGCCCATAGACATAAGGGATCCTCCGGCGCCTTCATTGGCAGCGGCCTTTTCAAGTACGTCGAAACTTCGCTCCATCTGATAAACATCTTTGCCTGTGATTGCGAGGCGAGCGGCAAGGTCTTTTGCGCTCTTGAGTTTGACGACACTCTCATCATCCTCCGGGAAGGTAATTGACATAATGGAGAAGTCAACGATACTGACCCCATATTTTGAGAGCTCGGAGTTTAGCCTGTCATTGCACTGCGCACTCATATCCAAAAGGTGTGTGTTGATGTCGAGTATGGAGATGCCTTTTGATACTATTTCTTGGGCGAGCAATGTGTTGAGGACGGAAATTATTCGCCCTTTATAGAATTGCTCAATCTTATCACTCGTAAAATTGGGCATGCTTCCAATCAATGTTTCTATAAAGAGGCGAGGATTGGTGACCTTGATGCCGTATTGACCATGGGCCCTAATAGGTACAATGATATGATAACGGGGATCTTCTATTTGAATGGGCTGCGGAGTCCCCCATAGAAGGTCAAGCTTGGCTGTGAGACTGATGAACCATACTTCAGCTTGAAAAGGCGACTGGCCTCCATATGGTAGGTTGATGATCTTGTTGAGTATAGGAATGTTCTCGGTCTCTATACGATATGTGCCGGTGTCGAACTCGTCACAAATAGAACCGCCTTTGACAAAAAAAGCAACCTGAGCCGGATGGACTACGACGGGCGTTCCAAGTCGCAGATTGTCGGAATCGAACTTAAAGCACAATTCACCATCGGTATTCTCATGTTTGACAACGTCTATAATAGCCATGTAAAAAGGAGTTTTTTGTTGTTTGAAGTTAATGCGTAAAATTACAAATAATTCTTATGATACAGAACAAAAACGCATAGAATTTTAGCGGCTGAGCAAAAGTTTCTGTATTAATAGTTCAGGCATAGCCTGATGTCAAAGCAAAAGGATGTTTCGTGGTGTATTCCATGGTGTTTTTTTTTGACCTATGTGCCAATGTACTAAATTGTAATTTGCGAAATCGGCATCTCGAGAGCCGCCGAGAAATAGGCCAAACTGTTTTTGTGTTTCGCTTTTGTCTGTTTATTATGCGCCATAATAGGATTCTCGCCATTTTACACTTCGGTTGAGGGGTCAAGTCTATTATGTGATTGGGGAGTGGGGGAGTGCGGGCATGGCTCCGCTTTTGGTGCACACGTAGGCGGCGACGTCGACGGCTTTGCGGTGTGCCTCGACTACGGACTTGTCGCTGAGGATGCTCGCAACGAAAGTGGCGGTGAACGCGTCGCCGGCGCCGACGGTGTCAACGACTTCTACTTTAGGCGTGGGCAAGAATGACGAGGTTTCCGACGTAACGATGTAGCTGCCGTTGATGCCGCAGGTTAGGATAACCATCTTCAGATTGTAACGGCTGATGAGTTCGGTCGCATATCGTCTGACGGTTTCGCGCTGCAAGGATTGTATCTCGATGTTTGTGCCGTCCATCATTTTGACTATGGTGCATAGCTCCTCATCGTTGAGTTTCAGGGTATTGCAACGGTGCATCGAACTTTCCAGGACGTCTTTATTGTAATAGTTTTGTCGGAGGTTGGCATCGAAGACTATCAGTGTTTTGTCATTATGCGGCATTGTTTCGACGAAGCGCCGGATGGTGTCGCGTGTCGTTACGCTTCTTTGTGCCAGTGTTCCGAAGCATACGGCGCGTGTGCTTCGTGCAAGATCTGCCAACTCGGGCGTAAATGGGATGTGGTCCCAAGCCACGTCTTCGGTGATGGAGTATTGCGGTATGCCTTCGCTGTCGATGTCTATATGCACCGTCCCCGTGGGGTAGGGTATGATAGCTATAAGATTGCGCAACCCTTTGGCGCTGAATTCGGATAGAATCTGTCTGCCGAGAGCATCGTCGCCGACGGCGCTGACTACACGGCTTTGCAGCCCGAGTTGGGAGACGTGGTATGCGAAGTTGGCCGGTGCGCCGCCTAATTTACGGCCTTCCGGGAGGATGTCCCACAGGACTTCGCCGATTCCGACGACTATTGGTGTTTTGTCTGCCATTTCTTGATACGTTGCGGACGATAGCTTTTTGTATTGTGAAATATAATTGTGCTCGGCAGTGCATATGTCGGCCGCTCTGAGCATTTTGACCGGGGAAAAAGAAAGAGGCGTCGGCGCCGTGTATGGTGCCAACGCCTCTTTTTATGGAAATCTTAGTGTAATTCGGTGGGGCTGAGTGATTACTCGATGGCTGCCTGGGCGGCTGCTACGCGAGCGATGGGCACGCGATAGGGCGAGCAGCTGACGTAGTTCATGCCCAGGTGTGCGCAGAACTTGACGGACGAGGGTTCGCCGCCGTGTTCGCCGCAGATGCCGACTTTCAGTTCGGGTTTGACGCTGCGGCCTTTGCGTACGCCCATTTCGACGAGCTGGCCTACGCCGGCTTGGTCGAGGACTTCGAAGGGATCGGTCTTGATGATGCCGTGTTCCTTGTAGAATTTGAGGAACTTGGGCGCATCGTCACGCGAGAAGCCGAAGGTCATCTGGGTGAGGTCGTTGGTGCCGAAGGAGAAGAAGTCGGCCACGGTAGCAATCTCGTTGGCGGTGAGGGCTGCACGAGGTACTTCGATCATAGTGCCTACGAGGTAGGGCAGGCTTTGGCCTTGTTCTTCGAAGACCTTGGCGGCGGTGGCGTTGATGACGCCGGCCTGGTTCTGGATTTCCTTGAGCGAACCTACCAACGGTATCATAATTTCGGGGTGTACATCGATGCCGCGAGCGCGTACGGCGAGGGCTGCTTCGATGATGGCGCGTGTCTGCATTTCGGTGATTTCGGGGTATGTGATACCCAGACGGCAACCGCGGTGTCCGAGCATGGGGTTGAATTCTTCGAGCGAATCAACTTTGGCTTTGACTTCTTCGAGGGTGATGCCCATTTCGTCGGCCAGTTCTTTCTGGGTGACGGTCTGGTGGGGTACGAATTCGTGCAACGGGGGATCGAGCAGACGGATGGTCACACCGAAGCCGTCCATAGCTTCGAAGATGCCTTCGAAGTCGCCGCGCTGCATGGGCAGGAGTTTGGCCAGAGCCACGCGGCGTCCTTCTTCGTCGGAGGCGAGGATCATCTCGCGTACGGCCTTGATGCGGTCGCCTTCGAAGAACATGTGCTCGGTGCGGCACAGGCCGATACCTTGAGCGCCGAAGCTGCGAGCCTGACGTGCGTCGCGGGGCGTATCGGCGTTGGTGCGCACGAGTGTCTTGGTGTATTTGGATGCGAGGTTCATGATTGCACCGAAGTCGCCGCCGAGTTCGGGATCGGCAGTGGGCACGGGGCCGTCATAAACTTCGCCGGTGGAACCATTGAGCGAAATCCAGTCGCCTTCTTTGTACTTGATGCCGCCCATTTCGACGGTCTTGGCGTGGTAGTCTACGCGTATTTCGCCGGCGCCGGAGACGCAGCATTTGCCCATACCGCGAGCCACTACGGCGGCGTGCGATGTCATACCGCCACGCATTGTCAGGATGCCTTGAGCTACGGCCATACCGCGAAGGTCTTCGGGTGATGTCTCGATGCGTACCAGCACGACTTTCTTTTTCTTTTCGGCCCATGATTCGGCGTCTTCGGCTGAGAATACGATTTGTCCGGCGGCGGCACCCGGGGATGCGGGCAGGCCCTTGGCTACGACTTTGGCGCGTTTGAGTGCGCTCTTGTCGAATACGGGGTGCAGGAGCTCGTCAAGTTTTTGGGGCTCCATACGCATCAGGGCGGTCTTTTCGTCTATTTTGCCGTCACGTAGCAGGTCCATGGCTATCTTGACCATTGCGGCGCCGGTGCGCTTGCCGTTGCGGGTCTGAAGCATCCAGAGCTTGCCGTCTTGGATGGTGAATTCCATATCCTGCATGTCTTTGTAGTAGTCTTCGAGGCGGTCGGCAATGGCGATGAGCTCGGCGGCGCACTCGGGCATAGATTCCTCGAGCGAGGGATACTTGGAGGCGCGAACGTCTTCGTTGATGCCTTGGAGGGCTGCCCAGCGACGGCTGCCTTCGACGGTGATTTGCTGCGGCGTGCGGATGCCGGCAACTACGTCTTCGCCTTGAGCGTTGATCAGGTATTCGCCGTTGAAGATGTTCTCGCCGGTGGCGGCATCGCGGCTGAAGGCCACGCCGGTGGCGCTATTGTTGCCCATATTGCCGTATACCATAGCCTGTACGTTGACGGCCGTACCCCATTCTTCGGGGATTTGGTTCATGCGGCGATATACGATGGCGCGTTCGTTCATCCATGAATCGAATACGGCGCAGATGCCGCCCCAGAGTTGCTCCCATGCGTTATCGGGGAAGTCTTTGCCGGTGTAATCTTTGACGGCTGCTTTGAACAGCTTAACGAGGTTCTTGAGGTCTTCGACGTCGAGTTCGGTGTCGAGCTTGATGCCTTTCTGAGCCTTGACTTTATCCATGATTTCCTCGAAGGGATCGATGTCGGCTTTGCTCTTGGGCTTCATGCCGAGAACTACATCGCCGTACATCTGGACGAAGCGGCGGTAGCTGTCCCATGCGAAGCGGGGATTGCCGCTCTTTTCGGCCAGGGAGGCCACGGTGGCATCGTTCATGCCGAGGTTGAGGACGGTGTCCATCATACCGGGCATAGAGGCGCGTGCACCCGAGCGTACCGAAACAAGCCGGGGATTGGCGGGGTCGTTGAATTTCTTGCCGGTGAGGGCTTCGACGTGCGCTATGGCTTTCTCTACGTCTTTCTGTATGAGTGCGACCACTTCGTCGCGACCATGTTTTGTGTACTCGTTGCAGACTTCGGTAGTGATGGTGAAGCCGGGGGGCACGGGCATGCCCAAGAGGTTCATCTCAGCGAGGTTGGCGCCTTTGCCGCCGAGGAGATTGCGCATCTCGGCATTGCCTTCGGCTTTACCGTCACCGAATGTATAAACTCTTTTCATTGGTTGTTAGGTAATATATTGGTGAAACTTATAGATTTATTTCCTGTCGTTGAAGGCTCGCAGTATATGCTGATGTGTTGTTGCCGTTACGTGCGATGCCGTTTTGCAAAGTTAGTGGTTTCTGTCTTAATATGCAATAGGCACACATTGTTTTATTCGTGTTTTCGCACGGCTCTTTCATTTAAAAAGGCTTGTATTTTTC
>CAKTOT010000057.1 GCA_934590135.1 uncultured Muribaculaceae bacterium | reverse complement strand
TGTGTATGCTCAACACCGTAGTCAATCCTATGCTCAACTCGCTGGGCAAAAACCAAAATCAAGGCAACCAATTCATACAATTCGGCGGAGCATGCAACAGTATCGGCGCCACACTTGCCCCCGTCATCGTAGGTAGTCTCTTAGGAGGCACGGCAAGCACCATTTCAGCCGCCAATCCCGTGTTCTACCTTGCCATGGGCATCTTTGCCGTAGCCTTCATCATACTATATGTCAGCAATCTACCCGAGCCTTACAAAGCAGGTGAAACGTACGAAGAAATCAGAGTCACCGAAGCGTTCCGTTATCGCAACTTCACATTCGGCGTCATCGCCATATTCTGCTATGTAGGCATCGAAGTCGGCATCGCCAATTGGACACTACAATATGTCGAGAATAGTCCCGCCGTCAGCTCCAACGCCCAGGCACCTGCCATCATAGCAGGCAGCGTCGCCGGAATCTACTGGCTGCTAATGCTTGTCGGCCGTCTCATCGGCGGAGCCGTAGGCAATCGCATATCCTCGCGCACCATGCTCACTGTGACATCCGCTGTTGCCATCTGTCTGCTTATCATCGGCATATATATGCCCGAGACATCCACCGACTTCTTCGGCTTCGAAGCCACGGGACTAACATTCTTCTCAGTCCAAATTCCGGCCAACGCCATATTCTTGATCCTATGCGGTCTGTGCACATCAGTGATGTGGGGAGCAATTTTCAACCTCGCCGTTGAAGGTCTCGGCAAGTATACCGCCGTAGCATCCGGATTGTTTATGGCTATGGTTTGCGGCGGAGGTATTCTTCCATTCATCCAAGGCCTTATCGCCAAAGACTGCGGCATACTTGCCGGATTCTGGCTCACCGCAGCCGCAGCCGCATACATTCTGCTGTACGCCCTCGTCCTCTCCCGCCCCAAGAAAGCCTGAGCGACCGAATATTAGCGCTGCATGCAATCACACATAAGCCGCACTACATACAACTCATAATACACATCCACCGCCGACCATCATGCCTTCACTAAGGCCAATGGTCGGCGGTGCCTTGTACACACCAAATGCGACCCTTTTGCATGTGTTTTTGTCCACAAAAAACAAAAACAGCAAAAAACTTCGACAAAAATAGTTGTACATTCAGAAAAAACGCTTAACTTTGCACTCGCAAAACAGCCACAGAGCTCGGACGTCGGCTCCAGCAAACATCCGAGACTTACACCAAGGAGTGGTGCTCGAGTGGTTGAAGAGGCACGCCTGGAAAGCGTGTAAACGTCAAAAGCGTTTCGGGGGTTCGAATCCCCCCCACTCCGCCAAGCGCGCTGACTTAATACAAGTCAGCGCGCTATTCTTTTGTACGCGTCGCCCGTAACGCGCCATTTTATACTCATTCGTATACTTCCGCCCATACTCCGGATATACACAAGCTCCATCAAATTTGGCAATCAAACCAATCTGTCAAAAAAAGCAGATTAAGCACTGTTTAGCTGCATCTTGCACGACTGATGCACGCCATAGATTTTGTCAGTTGCGCTTAAAGTCGTACCTTTGTACACATTTTAAGGCTCAGGGATATAATATCCCGGGGATTTTTGCGTTATATTAATAGCGCATTTTTAACTAAAATAATGATAATTAACGTTAACTCATGAGATTAACCCATATAGTTGTAGCAGCCGTCGCTATTGCAGCCATGGCTTCATGCTCGACGCCACGTACACCTCTAACATATTTTACAGACATAGATACGGTAGGACTTAATGCCACTATAGCACAAGGCGAATACCTGACACGCATAGTCCCTGATGACGAACTCCTGATTACCGTCACCTCACAAAATCCGGAAGCAACAGCGGCATACAACCTACCATTGAGCAACCCGGCACTCAGCTCGCAGCTCACCAAGGCATCGACGCCCCAACAGATGACCTACCTCGTTGACTCCAAGGGCGACATTATAATGCCCGTCATCGGCACGTTGCATGTAGGCGGCCTGACAACCGAGCAAGTACAGCAACTGGTAACCGAAAAGGTTAGCCAAGACGTAGAAAGCCCGACAGTCGTGGTCAAAATGGTTAATTTCCACGTCAACGTCGGAGGCGAAGTCCGTACCCCGGGTGTGGTCAATGTCACACGCGAGCGCTTCTCGGTGCTTGACGCATTATCCTCGGCCGGCGACCTCACCGAATACGGCGAGCGCAGCAATGTGCTGCTTGTGCGCGAAGAAAACGGCAAACGCACCGCCCATCGCCTCGACCTCAACAGCTCGGACATTCTTACCTCCCCGTATTTCTACGTCCGGCAAAACGATTATATATACGTCACGCCCAACAAGATACGCCAAGACAACAGCAAATACAACCAAAACAACGCCTTCAAGCTCAGCGTAATCTCAACCATCGTCAGTGCCTGCTCCGTAATTGCATCGCTGGTGATTGCTCTTACCGTCAAGTAATAAGGCACAAGCACATACAAGACAGGGAATGACGCCCTGCATCTACACTTTAACATAAAACGATAATAAACAAACGCATACCCCCTCTCCTCACCATTGGTTATGGCAAAAAGCAACCAAAACTCGGAATTTATCGACATCAAAGGACTGATGTCCTCATATGCAAAAAAATGGCATTGGTTCCTGATTTCAGTAATGATTTGCGGACTTGTAGCCGTAGTAATTATCAAGATATCCAAGCCTAAATACGAAGTCCATGCCAATGTACTCATATCGCAAGAAGAAGGCAAAGGCATGTCCAGCTTCGGCGGACTGGGCGACCTCTTCGGATCAAGCGGATATGTCGAAGACGAAATCTTCATAATCAACTCGCACTCGGTACTGCGCGATGTAGCACGCGACCTCGGCACATATCGCTCCCATATAGTAAAGACCGGCCTGCTATCCAAGACCTTCAAATACAAGAAATTTCCCGTAGAAGTATACCCTGCTCCCGGAATCGTGGACACATTGTTGACCACCGTATCATTCAAAGCAGACGTAACAGCCGATGGCATAGCAGACATCACAGTCAAAGCTGTCGGCAAGAAAATAGCCGAATTTGAAGATCAAAAGTTACCGGCCACACTCAAGACCAAATACGGATCCTTCGTGGTGGACCGCACCAAAGATTACCCCGCAGGCAAAGACGTCAATACGACAATATACGTCACCGGATATGACGTAGCTGCCGAAAACCTGGCCACCGAAGTCAAGTCTTCCATCGCATCTAAAAAGTCCAACGTCATCGCTCTCAGCATCATAACCACCGATGAAGCCTATGGACGCGATATTCTCAATACCATAATCACCCAGTACAACGACCGAGGCATCGCCGAGAAGAATCGTCAGAACGAAAAGACAGCGGCCTTCATTGACCAACGCCTCGCCCTCATCTCCGATTCGCTCAACGCCTCCGAAGCCGACATCCAGATTTACAAGCAAAGTCAAGGCATCGTTGACGTAAGCTCGGAAACATCATATAATATGGGTATCAAGGGCAACGCCGAACGCGCACTTATATCCGCACAGACTGAAAACGAAATCATCCGCATAACCCGCGACTTCCTCCGCGACCCCGAAAAGGCTTACGATCTCATTCCTACCGGCAGCGAAATCTCGGGTGTAGGCAGCAGCATCAGCACATACAACCAGTTGATACTACGTCGCATCAGCCTACTCACCAACGCCAAAGCAAATAACGTAGCGCTCAAGTCGCTCACCGAGCAAATAGACGCCATGCGCGCCAGCATCAACACCAGCCTTGACCGCGCATACCAAAACTCGCTGATCGGTGTACGCGACCTTCAAATCCAGTACAACAAAGCTCAAGGTCACCTGGGCAACGTGCCCACGCAAGAGCGAGCATTCCTCAACCTCAAACGCCAACAGGAAGTCAAGCAACAACTCTACCTCTTCCTGCTCCAGCGCCGCGAAGAGACCGCTATGCTCCTTGCCAACTCCGTACCCAAGGGTCAAGTCATAGACAACGCATTCACGCTCAGCGAACCTGTCGGCATGGGCAAGAAGATGATACTCGCCATAGCCATACTGCTCGGCCTTTGCTTCCCGCCCGTGATATTATACCTCAAGAAGCTGATGCGCAACAAGTTTGAGACTCGTTCCGAAGTCGAAGCTCTCACCGACATTCCCGTATTAGGCGAAATGTGCACCGACAACAGCGGCTCACAACTTGTCGTAAACAGCCATGACACATCATCCACCAGCGAGTTGTTCCGTCTTATACGCTCCAACCTCCAATTTATGCTCTCCGCAGCCGATGACAAAGTCATCCTGATGACTTCCACCAGCTCGGGCGAAGGCAAATCATTCATATCCATCAATCTGGCCGCATCACTGGCTTTACAGAACAAGCGCGTACTGCTTATAGGCATGGACATCCGCAATCCACAGTTGGCCAAATACCTGCCCCTGCCGCCGCACACCGGCGTCACACAATATCTGGCCGACTCGTCCATCCCTGTTGACGACCTCATCATACACGAGCCGCTGATGCCCAACTACGACATAATTGTTGCCGGCCCGATACCGCCCAACCCCGGCGAACTACTCACCGGCGAAGCCGTCGACCGACTCTTTGACGAACTACGCAAACGCTACGACTATATCATCGTCGACACAGCGCCCGTAGGTATGGTCAGCGACACATTTAACCTGGCTCGCATCTCCGATGCAACCATATACGTATGCCGCGCCAACTACACCACCCTGCGCGATGTCCAATTCATCAACAGCATTTATGAAGAAAAACGTCTGCGCAAGATGTCGCTTGTAGTCAACGGCACCACGGCACACAAAGGCTACGGCTACGGCTACGGCACAAATAAAACGCACAAGAAACGCAACCTCTGGCAACGCATTACACGCCGATAAAACACGCTCCGCACACACCATACTACCAATGTCTGCCAAAGGAGTATATAAATGGAGCGCTATCGACCGCGTATGCAACTCGGTGATCACCTTCACCGGAAACATCATAATGGCGCGACTGCTGACACCCGATGACTTCGGATTGCTGGCTATGGTTGCCATATTCACAGCCATAGCTTACAACCTTAGCGGTTGCGGAATGTCCGACGGACTGATACACAAAGCAATACCCACCGAACGCGACTACTCCACCGTATTCGTATTCAACGGCGCCTTCGGGCTATTCTTTGCCATAGTATTCTCGGCGGCAGCCCACCCATTGTCGCTGTTCTTCGAACGACCGCAAATCGAAGGCATCATGTACGCCATCGCCGTATGCTTTTTCTTCCAGACGCTCAGCTTCACGCAAGAAACCCGTATGCGCAAGAACCTGGACATGAAGCGTATGTGCATCGTCCGCCTCAGCGCCACCATAACATCTCTTGTTGTAGGCATCGTCCTAATCCTGATGGGATATGGATACTGGGGACTGGTATCCACACACATATTCCTGAGTTTCTTCCTGTTTGTATACTACGTCACCATAAGCCGCTGGATGCCGCGCATAGCGTTCTACCGGGACTCGTTCAAGGAAATGTTCGGCTACGGAATACACTTGATGATAGCATTTGTCACAGTACAAATAGGCCGTAATATCAACACCATGGTCCTTGGCAAATTTATCTCGCCGGCATCTTCCGGCATCTACTCGCAAGGCCAAAAACTCGAAGAAGTACCATACGCCATCACCGAATCGGTATTCAATTGGCCGTTCTTTGCCGTACTGTCCAACGAACAAAACCATACAAAGCGCCAACAACTGTGCCGAGACATGCACGTACGTCTGTGGACACTCAATATTGCCGTCGGCGCCTTCCTCCTACTTGTGTCATGGCCGGCATTCAACGTCTTATACGGCAGTAAATGGGACGCCGCCGTACCGGTGTTCCGCATACTTATAGCATACGGCATAGCCTCCTCCATGAAGTTCTTCTACCAATCTGCGATGAAGGCATACAACCGCACAAAGTTGATGCGCAATCTCACGGTCATAGAAGTTGGACTACAGCTGGCCCTGCTTGCCATATTCTTCCGCCACGGCATAGAAATGGTAGCTCTGACACAGGTCATAGCCGCAATCATAATATGTATTGCACATGCTTGGTACTACAAAAAGATTATGGAATTTACTGTCAGGCAAATGCTCGGCGAATTTATACACTCTGCCTACATCCCCACAATAGCCTTTGCCGGCAGTGCCGCACTAGCAACTCTGTGGTACAACACCCTTCCCCCGGTGGCAAACTGCGCGCTACTATGCATAGCATTTGCCGCTGCTTACATCGGCATCTGCGCCATCGTGCGCCCACCATATTACACCGCGACACTTGACATGATCAAAGCCAAATTATATCGGCGTAATCGCACTAACAACAATATTCAAGCATGACCACAGCAGCAGCGATAGACATACAGGCGACTGCGAACGACTCTACGACAAAGAAACCATATCTCCATGTCGAGCGTCGCCATTGGGTCAACGCCCTTATATTTCTGCTGTGCATGTCGATGATGGGGCTACAATTCCCTCCGGCATATCTCTTTGTGCCCGTAATACTTATACGCTCCCTCATCAAAGACCGCTACGATGCAGCCATCCAGCTCACCATATTCTTCGGTGGATATGCCCTTATCGGCGAAGGCACACTGCCTATCAAAACCGACGACATCATGCTTCTGGTCTCTGTTGTGGGAGTCTGCATATACCGCAAGCCGCCATTGGTGCGTAAAGTGCTGTTCGGACTGCTATTATATGCCGCTGCCATCATCATATTGGCCTCCTTCTCCGACGAAAGTATGAGCGTACAGATACGTCTGATACGCTACTACTTAGGCTTCATATACTTCTCCGTGCCGCTGATGCTCTTTGCCGGACGCGAATTCGACATGGAAGAATTCCTGCGACGACTCTTCCCATACATCATCATCGTCTGCGCTTTCTATGTCTTCGACGGCTTCATTATATGCGGACAGGTACTAATACCGCGCTCGCCGTTGGGTTTTGAAGGAGCAGATACCTCCAAATACAATGACCTGATACTTTACGGAATAGGCAACTTCCCTCGCAAATACCCCTGGGGGCTTTTCCTTTTTGCTTTGGTCGTTTGGAGCATTGCACGAAAATATCGTTTGCAGTGGTATGTCTGGATTATAATCATTTTGGCATTCCTTTCATCAAAGACTTTTACAATGATTTTTGGCGTGTTGTTTTGCCTTATGGTATTCCAGGCCAAAAAGACTAAGATACTCGGATACGGCATCGCCGCCACCATCCTGCTGGCCGTCGGGTATATGGTCGACTCGACACTTCCGATAAACCCCGTCAACGAAAACACCACACTTCGTATCAAGTCCTCCCTTGACCAAATATTTGTCCTGGACAAATCACAAGATGACGAAGACATTTCCGAATTCGGCTCAGGCAGACTTGCTCAAGCAATGCCCAAGTTTGAACTAATGTACAAATACGACAAACAGTGGACCGGCCTCGGCTTTTTACATCCCGAACTAACAAAGAACACCAAGTATATTATCGAAAACGAATACTATACCGATGTAGAAAAAAGTATTGAAGTCGCCACCGGCATCGAAATTTCGCCCCTGCAAGTATTTCTCACCATAGGCTACATCGGACTTATCATACACCTGTTGTTTTTCATTTGGCTGTACGTGGTGATACGCAAGCTGAAATACAGCCAATTCTATCTATCAGTGATGATATTTGTATTTATCGCGAGCCTCGGAGGTTTCATGGGGTGGAACATGACAACGGGACTGGCAATGATGGGACTGTCTTACGGCGCAGTGTTGCTCGCCAACCGGGAAGAAGTTTGGATGATTCGAAGCAAAAAAGTAAACCGACAGACAATACGTCAAGACGGCTAACGGATATATTCTAAGCTCTAACCATTGGCCATTATTTTATGCATCAACTCCAAAACGCATTTCGACATGTTCACTACATCCCCAAAACAATGTCAAAGTGTAAAAATAATAGGCTGAATCGAAAAAAAAGAGTACCTTTGTAAACGCTTCACTCGCCAAGCCACTGTTTTTGCCATAATTTGATGTCGGCAAGACAGTTTTCATACACTTATTATCGCCAAACATAGCCGAAACTATCATTTCAAGACATTTTAATCAATATGATTCCCAAAATTATACATCTATGCTGGCTGTCCGGAGACCCATATCCCGCAGACATACAACTATGCCTTGACTCTTGGAAAAAGCACCTTCCGGACTATGAAATATGGCTTTGGGATACTAAACGCTTTGACATTGACTCAACCCGATGGACCCGCCAAGCGTTCGACGCTAAGAAATACGCCTTTGCAGCGGACTATATTCGCTTGTACGCACTATACAATTATGGTGGAATATATCTCGATTCAGACGTCCTTGTATACAAAAGCTTTGACCCTCTACTGTCTCTGCCATACTTTGTGGGACACGACCAGGCAGGGTGCTTCGAGGCTGCCGTAATTGGTTGCGAACCCGGATGCCAATGGATTAAAGATATTTTGGACTCATACGAGGGCATGCCGTTCATCCGCGAGGACGGAACATATGACATGTTGACAATGCCATGCCGATTCCGCTTTGCACTTACGAACAAGGGCTACAAATTCTACAAAATAAAGCATTTGGAAGACCTTGATGCATCCCAATACGATATTACGCAAAAGCAAATGTACGTCTTTGACGGCAAACATTTCAATGGTCGTAATAGTTTGGAAGTGCATCCTACCAAGAAAACATACTGCTCACACAACTACGCCGGTAGTTGGAAAAAAGAGGAAAAAAGCTTTTTGAAAAGCATCCTGCCTAAATGGGTTATAAAATCAATATACTTCATAGGCTGGAGGACTTGGCGCAAAAAAGAATTCAGTAAGCTTCAAATCCCTTTCGAAAAAAGTCGTAAGCGTTGACGATATTACTTGATGCAATATCACACAGAAGTCATCCCAAACTATAATGTCAAATCCACTCCAAATACAAAAGGTCAAACATACGACTAATATAGTATTCATGCCACCATCGCTCATTATGTCAAAGAGCGCCAGCGACTATTAAGCCGAAACAATTAAACTTGCTCAATCCACTTCCAAATGGCTAAAAAGAAACCAGGCACAATATTTGACAAAGTCCTCTTTATCGGCCCGGACTTAAACGGACGAGGAGGAATCGTGTCTGTACTGCGAGCTTACCGCGATACACTTCCAGCCTTCCACTTCATCAGCACCAACAGCCGACGAGGACTGATTCCGGGATTGTTTAATTTTGTTCGGACTTTGGTCGCGCTTCCCTTTATCAAACTTTTAAGCCCATACACTACGCTCGACATACATGGAGCCAATGGCAAATCATGGGCACGTAAACGCTTAATTATAAACTTCGGACATTTGCTCGGCTACAAGATTGTATTCCACATGCATGGAGGTGAATTACGCAAATATGTAGCGAAAAAAGGTCCGGAGCACTATATGAAATGCTTTAGGAAATGCCACCACGTGGTATTTCTGACAGATACATGGACCAAATACGCACAAGACGTATTAGGGTGCACCAATGCAGTTACATTGATGAACATTGTTCCGACGCCGACAATAGCCAAACAACCGCATACTGACGGAGCACCTATATCCTTGGTCTATCTTGGCTATATCTACAAAGAAAAAGGCATCTTTGACCTCTTGGACGTCATTGCAAGCAATCGTGACAGATGGCTCGGGCACCTATCCCTGACTATAGGCGGTCAATGGAACGAAGATCAAGTATTAAACTTTATCAAAGACAACAAACTTGATGAAATAGTCAAGTTTGTAGGCTGGGTATCAGGAGATGCCAAATCCAAGATATTATCAACAACAGACATACTTATACTGCCGTCCTATTATGAAGGACTTCCAATATCTGTTCTTGAAGCAATGTCTTACGCAATGCCGGTCATAACGACTCCGGTCGGAGGCATACCGGAAGTGGTCACAGACGGCGTCGAAGGCACACTATTTACGCCCGGAGACAAAGCGGCATTGACCCACGCAATAGACAAGTATATCGACAATCCGGGATTAATTGCCGGGCAAAGCCGTGCCGCACTAGAGAAATCGCAAATGTTCTCTCCACTACGCATTTCGTCGCAGTTGTCCCAAATAATCGAATAATAGAACAACAAGAATCACACCCATATTCATCCTATGGCAAAAGCACACATTGCAGACATTATCAAAACCGGGATTTCCAACCTCCCCAACTGGATAAACATTCCTCTGCTTAGGTTGAACCCGTTACACGAATCCATATACGGGCCTGGGTATCGCAAATTCAAGCAATCGTTGCCGACAATAAACCCCGAACAACGACTAATAGAGATGGTAAACTACGCCATCGCAAATGTGCCATACTATCGTGAGCGATATAAAGGCTTGGTCATTAAAGACATCGAACAATTCAAGCGCGAATTTGCATTCATCGACAAAAAGGAAGTAAACGCACATTGGGACGACTTCATCGCCGATGGCGTCGATTTAGGTAAAACCGTACTGAAAACGACCAGCGGAACTTCAAGCAAACCCCTACGCATGATTATACCGGCCAACCGATATATTACCGAAATGGTGTTCACGACAGGAATATGGCGGCGCTGTGGTTGGAACTTCGATGTGCGAGCCACCATTCGCGGTATCGAAATTCCCAAAGGCAAAATCTACAAGGTCAACCCCGTCACGCGCGAATTCATCTTTGATTCCACACGTCTCAACCAAGAATACACGACACAGATATACCACGTGATGCGACGCCACCATATCAATACGATATACTCCTACGCCCGTGTCGCCTTAGCCTTTATGCAAATGTGCCGCGATCAGGGTCTTGACACCTCGTTCATCAAGTACGCCCTGCTGACATCCGAACCGGTCACCGATGCGGCCTATGCGTTCCTCACCAAGGGATGCGGACTGAGCGTAAGCTTCACATACGGACATACCGAGAAACTTATCTATGCCGGTAATGACGGCGGGCAAGAATACAAGGTTGAAGAACAGTACGGGTACACCGAACTGATAGACGAAAACGGCAACGACATTACCACGCCCGGCGGATACGGCGAATTGGTAGGCTCAACGTTATATAACAAATACTTTCCCCTGATACGCTATCGCACAGACGATTATGCCGAATTGTCGCGCATCGCTCCCACCAATCACGGTTATTGCCAAAGGTGGCTCGGCCGCATCGATGGGAGACACGCATACAACATCATCATCAAGCACGATGGTAGTCGCATAACCGAGACCGCAATACTGCTTGATCATGGCGTATGCTGCCGCATCGACGGCCTGCAATATACACAGACCAAGGCCGGATACGTAACCGTAGACATCATTCCCGGAAAAGATTTCTCCGATAAAGATGCCGAGTACATGCGCCGAGAAACCGCGCACGTTATGGACGGCGAACAGTACGTCAAAGTCAACATCGTTGACCACCTGACACTGATGCCCAACGGCAAGTTCACGCCGGTGTTGAACTACATACTCAATCCGGCCCTGTCGCACGACAATGCCAAGGAACAAGACCCGTCGAGCATACTTATATCTCAACGCCCATAGACGACACAGCCGCCATAGGATACGAAGCCTATAACGGTCATTAGAGCTATTCAGGCTATTATAGCTGCTTGGCAAAACTCAACGCCAATTTGCCTATACGCGGCAAAATGCGTAACTTTGTCAGCACAAAAGCATAACCACGATTTCGCCGACCAAGTCCTTCCCTACGACAGTCGGCAAACTTATTAAAGACATATAATGGAACAACTGACACAAAAGCTCGGCTCCGGAGAGATGGTAATACAGGAGCTGCCTATGCCTCAACTGTCTGCAGGCATGGTCCTGGTACAAAACCATTACTCGCTCATCAGCGCCGGCACCGAAGGCTCGACAGTCAAAGCCGCCCGCAAAAGTCTGATAGGCAAAGCAAAAGAGCGTCCACAACAAGTAAAACAGGTTTTGGAGAAACTGCGCCAGCAAGGCTTTGTGCAAACCTACCGCGCCGTGATGAAGAAACTCGATGCCTATTCGCCGTTAGGTTATAGCTCGGCAGGCACCGTCATCGGCGTAGCCGATGACGTCACCGAATTCCGCGTAGGCGACAAGGTGGCTTGCGCGGGTGCCGGATATGCCAACCATGCCGAAGTGGTGGCCGTTCCAAAGAACTTGTGCGTGCGTCTGGAGGCAGACGCCGACCTGGCCAAAGCCTGCTACAATACACTGGGAGCCATAGCATTGCAAGGTGTGCGCCAAGCCGATATGCGTTTGGGCGAGACTTGTGCCGTTATCGGGTTGGGCCTTATAGGTCAATTGGCATGTCTCGAACTGCGTGCTTCGGGTGTAAACGTCGTGGGTATCGATGTAAGCGCTGCCGCCGTCAAGACAGCATCAGAACACTGCACCGACTTGGCACTGACTCGCAACGACCCGGGTATTAAGGAAAAAATTCTTGACTATACCGACGGTCGCGGCGTCGATGCAGTGCTCATTGCCGCAGCAACTTCTTCGCTCGATCCCGTCAATTTTGCCGGCGCAATATGCCGCCGCAAAGGTCGCGTAGTGGTACTGGGCGCAGTACCCACAGGATTTGACCGCGACCCGTATTACTACAAAAAAGAATTGGAACTGCGTATGTCTTGCTCATATGGTCCCGGCCGCTACGACCTCAATTACGAGGAAAAAGGCATAGACTATCCGGCTGCATACGTACGCTGGACCGAAAAACGTAATATGCAAGCCTTCCAGCAGCTGGTGCACAGCGGACGCATCGACTTGCAATATCTCACCACCCACGTATTCAAATTTGAGGACGCTCCCAAGGCTTACGACATCGTGCTGACGCACAGCGAACCATTCCTGGGCATAGTACTCGAATACGACACTACCAAGGAGCACACCGAACGCTCGATAGTGACCGATGCTGCGGCCGCCATCAAGTCGGACGCCCCCGGCATCGCTTTCATCGGCGCCGGCAGCTACGCACAAGGCAATCTGCTACCCAATCTGCCCGCCGCCGAGCGTGCGCCGCGCATAGCCGTGATGACCAACTCAGGGACGACATCCAAACGCGTTGCCGAAAAATTCCACTTCGGCCGTGCAACATCCGACATCAACGACATCCTCGGCGACAGCGCTGTCAATACAGTATTCATCGCCACACGCCACGACACCCATGCGACCTATGTCGCGCAAGCCCTCGCCGCAGGCAAAAACGTGTACGTTGAGAAACCTCTGTGCCTGACACTCGACGAGCTGGTAGACATCGAAGAACTCACCCGCAAAAACGGCACCGGCGTCATGATAGGCTTCAACCGCCGTTTCTCACCCTTTGCCCAAATGCTCAAAAAACGTCTCGGCGAAGGCAAGATGTCCATGCTGTATCGCGTCAATGCAGGAAATATACCTGCCGACCATTGGATTCAAGACCCAACAGTCGGAGGCGGAAGAATACTCGGCGAAGTATGCCACTTCATAGACCTGATGACATACATGTGCGGCTCTCTGCCCGTCAAGGTGGCAGCCTCGGCCATGCCCGATCCGCAGGGGCTTAATGACACCGTCAATATCACCATCGAATTTGCCAACGGCTCGACAGGCGTTGTAGCCTACTATGCCAACGGGCCCAAGTCGTTGCCCAAAGAACACTTCGAAGCATACCATGCCGGCACCGCCGGAATCATCGAAGACTTCCGCCGCGCCGAGGTATACGGACGCAAAAGCGAGAAAATGAAGAAAGCGAACCAAGACAAAGGCCAGCCCGAAATGATGCGCCAATTCTTTGACGCACTCGCCCAAGGACGTCTGCCCATCCCTATGGATCAAATCTTTGCGGTCACCAAGGCCTGCTTTGCCGCTCTCGAAAGCATCCGTGAAGACGGAATGCCCATACTCATCCACTAAGCGCATAGTTAGTCCAGCATTTATTCGAAGATAGACTTCAAATTATTCTTACACGACGGGCATACATCGGCTACACGGTCGATGTATGCCCTGTTGTTTAATATTTCGTCTTGATAGTGGGCGGAGAGACGTTGATGAGGTCGCGGCGAAATCTGTTCGGACGACAAATCGGCAGTCGATGTCAACTCGTTTGGCAACGTTTTTGCTATAAGATGGTGGTGACACAAAACTATGAATATGGAAAAGAATAAATACAATAAGAACGACCGACATAACAACAACCGCCAGCACGACGCCGCCGATGAAGCTGTGGAACAAGAAGCCACGCAGACACAGGATGAGGCTGCGACCGAAGACGAAGGCACTGACACCAAGGCAGATGCAGAACCCGAAGAAGAATTGAGCGAAGTCGACAAACTCAAAAAAGAATTAGAAGAAACTCGCGCCCAACTCGAAAAAGAGAAAAAAGAATACCTCTTCCTGATGGCAGACTTTGACAACTTCCGCAAGCGCACGATGCGCGAGCGCAGCGACTTGGTCAAAAACGCCGCCGAAAAAGTTCTCAAAGACCTTCTGCCCATAGTCGATGACTTCGAGCGCGGCCTGGACGCATCCAAAGACAAAGCCGAAGCCAAAGCCATACACGATGGTATGGAGTTGATATACAACAAACTGGTAAAGCATCTCGGCGACAACGGCGTCAAGGCAATGGAGTCCACCGGCGCCGATTTCAACGCCGACATTCACGAGGCTATAGCCACCATTCCCGCACCGGACGAGGCTCAAAAGGGCAAGGTCATCGACACCACCC
>CAKTOT010000056.1 GCA_934590135.1 uncultured Muribaculaceae bacterium | reverse complement strand
GGTCTGAAAGCCAGCGCATACGTCAGTGGCGCTGCTAAGGCATCCGATGCATACGCCGTATCGCCCGTTCTCGACCTGACCAACCGCAAAGCTCCCGCCGAAATGGCATATGAGCACGCTCTGAACAAGTTCTTACTCAACGGCACTGATATTGCTGTTACCGAAGCCAAGAACTATGTAGAACTCGTTGTTCGCGAAGAAGGCACCACCGCTTGGACAAAACTCGCCGACATCACAACTCCCGAGAAATTCTCTTGGAACTACTATGGGGACAAGGCTGACCTCAGCGCATACGTAGGCAAGAAAGTACAGGTAGGTTTCCACTACATTTCCACCGCTGAAATCGCCGGTACTTGGGAAATCAAGAACGTCAAGGTGACCGCCGACAAGGCAGGTATCAACGACGTTGTAGCCGATGACGACAATGCTCCTGTATACTATTACAACCTGCAGGGCGTACGTGTAGACAATCCCGCTAACGGTCTCTACATCCGCGTTCAAGGCAAGAAAGCCACCAAGGTATTGGTTCGCTAAGGCTTAGCTTTACACACGATTATTTCAACATAGGGTGGATGCGCCGAGGCGCATCCACCTTTTTTGTATTATCGATGGACAGCAAGGCGTAATGGGAATAATGGGACGGTAATAGGAGTAATGAGAGTAACAGGAGTAATGAGAGTAAATAGAGTGATGAGAACAATGGTAATGCTGTAACGAGAACAATAGTAAAGCTGAGAACAATGTCATAGTTCCCGTAGCTCCCATCTTTCCCATGGCCTTATAATATCCGAGGGTGCGGTCACGCAATAAAAGCGGCGGCATCCCGATTGAGGGGATGTCGCCGTATGTCTTTGGCCGCTGTGAAGGCGCCGATGGCGCGTGAAGGGGTATGGTGGTGGAAATTACTTAGCGGTGCGGCGGCGTTTGTGCGCATTGACTACGTGTTGCACAAATGCGCGCTCGGCGCTACGAAGGCGCAGAAGCTGTTGCGGCGTAAGTATCTCCTTGAATTTATCGAAGTATTGGAGCTCGATTTCGGCCTCATCCTTTTTTTGCTCGAATACGGCGCGAGCGGCGGCCTCACATTCGGTGTCGGTGGCTTTGTCGTTGCGCAGGGTACGGCTTTCGAGGCTGCGAGTTTCGCGATATATGCGCTCGAGTTCGTCTTCCATCTCGTCGTACAAATCAAAGAACTTGTGCGACTGCTCGGTGGACAGGTCAAGCTCTTTGGTGAGCCATTGGTGCTTGTATTTGCGCATTTCTCCGGTCCAGGCGATGCGGTTTTCGTCGGACATATGTTGAGCCGGAGCCATCATGGGCATAGCAACAGCAAGGATGAGTGCGGATATTAGGATGCTTTTCCTTTTCATTTTTTATTGTCTGGTCATGGTTGCGGCGAATGCCGTGCTGTCTGCTTCGAGCATTTGGACGTCAATGCTGTCGGCCATCAGCGAATCATAGAGTTCCCATTGGTTGACGTCATCTATAAAGTATTCGTCGATAAATTGGGGATTGTCCACGGCCGAGGCCAGTGTGGGGTTGTTGTCTATAGTCATTTCGTCGGTGTGCGACATCAGAGTAAACATCTTGAGCATACACCATACGCCGGCAAACATTGCTGCCATATAGGCGTATGGACGTATGCGATGCCATAGAGTGCGCGGTTGGGCTACACGTGCTATGGTGACGGGGTCTTCCAGCTCGGGACGTTCGGGCAGGTTTGCCGCCATTTTGGAAGCAAAGTCCGCGAAGTAGCCCTCGGGGACGGTGAGGCCGTCGCGGCGCGAGCATTTTTCTTGCAAGTCTTTATCTTCGGGTTGTTTCATATAATAATATGAGAAAGGTTTTGTTGTTTTTTGAAGCGGTTAGGTTTTGTCGTCTCGGCGTTTTATCGCCGTCCGTGTCATCTAATCTTTCGGCCCCGGCTTCGGAGCTTTTTGTAAGTATAGACTTGCGGCAGCGGCGAAGGTTTAATGTCGTTATTGATTTTTTTCGATAAAATTTTCGATTTTTTTTACGGCAAAATGGTAGGAAGTCTTGAGTGCGCCTACGCTTGTGCCGAGGATTGCGGACATATCCTCGTATTTCATTTCGTCGAAGTACTTCATATTGAATACAAGGCGTTGCTTTTCGGGGAGGGTGGCAACGGCTTCGCGCAGCAGACGTTGTGCCCGGTCACCGTCAAAGTACGGGTCGCCTTCGATGGTGTTGACCAGCATTGCCTGCTGGTCGTCCAGCGAGATATTGAGGCGGCGACGTTCGCGTTCGAGGAACGTGAGGCTCTCGTTGATGGCTATTTTGTAGAGCCAGGTGGACAGGCGTGCATCGCCTCTGAAATTTTCAAGCGAAGACCACGCTTTAATGAAGGTGTTTTGCAGCAGGTCGTTGGCATCGTCATGGTTTTGCACCATACGTCTGATTTGTCGGTACAAAGGTTCGGTATATAGGGCGATAACCCGTCCGAATGCCGCACGGCACGTCTGAGGCGAACGCAACTCCATAATCAGTTGTGCATCGTCTGTGTTGTCTTTGGTCTTTTCTTGGAATATTGACATTGTGCTGTGGCGTGCGGTTGTGCATCGTTTATTTGCCAAAGTTACGCATTATCCGTCATACGACCAAGATGCGAGGCGCCTTTAACGTATTTTTCCCATTTCTCATCATCGTTTTTCGCTGCAAATTAAAGGTTGCTCTTCTTTTAGTTTGCATAGGCTTGCGGTAAGCAAAAATTATGTGTATCTTTGTGGCGGCGCGTATGTGTATGCCTTTATAGCAGCCATATCGCCCGATGAAAGTAACCAAAGTTAAATCACAACAACCTAAAAACAAGATGAAACAACTCTTTTTGATTTTCAGCGTGTTTGTCCTTGCGTTCGGTATGTCTTCGTGCGGTTCAGGCAGCTATGACCTTGACAAATGCAAAGCCTTACAGGAAAAAGTAGATAACGGCGACGAGCTGACACAGGACGACTATGCCGAGATGATACAACAAGCCCGCGGCCTTAATGCATTCTTGGACACCCGTGTATCCAAAATGGAAAATATGGATCTTGACGAGATTACCGAATACATTCAGGAATCCGCAAAGATGGATGAGGGTAAATATGCCATGACCTTCGACAGCACGCTGAAGAGTGCCGCCGCCATGGACGAGCTCAACGAGGACAATAAGAAAGCCTACGATGAGTACGAATCCGAACTGGATAAGTATAAAGAACATGGTATAGAAGTCGGAAAGAAACTCACGGATAAAGCTCTCGAAGCCGTGACCGAATAAATACGTGTATTCCGTATAGACCAATACGATTTAATCAGAAGCGTACTAATAATCTAATAATAGAATTAAGATGAAACAACTTTTTTTGATACTCAGCGTGTTTGTCCTGACTCTCGGACTGACATCCTGTGGCGGCTATGACTTGAAGAAATGCGAACAACTTCAGGAGAAAATCCAGGGTGGTGATGACCTAACTCAGGATGATTATGCCGATATGATATCTCAAGCTCAGGCTCTCAATGCTTACCTTTGCGGAATTGCAGACAAGATGGCCGACGTTAAGGATGGCGATGACTTCCAAAAGCTGAGCGAAGAAAGCAACGACCAAGGCAACTTTTATCAGAAGTTTGTCAATAAGCTCGAAAGTGCCTATGACATGGACGAACTCGAAGGTGACAATGTCGAAGCATACAAGAAGCTGTCGGAGGCCAATGACGCCCTCAACGAAAAGCTGACCAAGGCTTTTGAAGCCGCTTTCAAGGCCGGTGGCGCAGAGGCTTTGGGCCAATAATCCGTAGACCATAAACTAAACAAGCCACGCATATACTCATAACGGTGTATGCGTGGCTATACATCTAACTTTATTGAGAGAAACAACTTATGATGATTTTTGCCGGACTGCGTCACTGGTTGGCAGTGATTGTGGGCATACTGATAATGATTCTTGCCGCATGCGGCTCGGGCAAGGGTGACAAGCCTTCGGACACGGACAGCACCGCTACGGTTCAAGAGACGATTACGCCGACCGAGGCATACGACAGCGTGGAATGTCAGCGCTTGCTCGACTTGAACTATGATATACAGGAGAAAGACATTGAGAGCCTTGTGACACAATGCGAAGCGTTGATTGCTCCGATGATCAATGCATTGAACAACACGCGGCAAATGGCCGGAAAGGATGCCCAAGCCGCTATGAATTCGTTCCAAACGATACGTTCGTCCAAGCCGATGATGTATGCCACTCAGCTGTCCGGTTTCCTGTATCTGGCCGAAAGCCTTGAGAATATTCCGGAGGACTTGCGCAAACGTGCACGCCGTCAGTCGGATTTATCCTCCGAGTTGCAGTTTGTGCTTAATGAAGCATTGTCCACGCAGTCCAATTTTGACCCCGGAGAGGATGACGGACATTGATATGGCACGTGACGTGTATTAGTGACACTTGACACTAACATATATGAGACGATTATTGCTAATACTTAGTGCAGTGATGATTGCGTGCAGCGTCACATCCGCACAGAAAGTTTACAATCCGGGCGAGTGCAAAACCTTATACACTAAGATCAAGAAGCATAAGGATAAGACGGCGGCTGACGATGCGGCTATAATCTCCAATGCGCGCGGACTTACCGCATTTTTGGACTACAAAGTAGGGGAGATGTTGCAAGCAGACCCCGATAAGTACGAGCAAATGTTCCTCGAAGTAGCTGCTACGGACGAGTTCAAGTATTTGAACACCTTTATCTCGTATTTACGCAGTCGCAATCGCCTCGGCCGCTTGGACAGCTCCAACGTGAGTGCCTACAACGAATTGATGGCCGAATACGACAAGATGGAAGAACGCGCCAAGCCTGTTTCGAAAGCGTTGCGTTAGCCGCTTGCTGCCTATAAATACGCCAATAGCCGCTGGCCGGGAACGGTGACAGCGGCTATTGGCGTATTTATGAGGGGTTATATGCCCCGGAGCCTTTTTTATGGCGCGGTGTTGGCACAGTGCCGTGACAGGAGGTTTATCTGTCTTCGTTGGACGAATGCGGAAATGACTTGCCCTTGCTTTCCCACTTGGTGCGCAGTGATTTCATCTTGCTTTGCCATTCCTCCTTTTCAGAGATTGAAGCATGGCGATTTCCGGCAAAGTATGCAGCCAACATCGAGTCGTAGCTTGCATACACGCGTTTGTCGGAGTTATATGAGTGCTGTTCAGATAGATTGTACTTATTGCCTTTTGAGGCAGAAGTACGCGATGAGGCGGATGTCGGCGAAGAGGCGCTGTCAGACGAGCTTGCGGCATTGCTCCCGGAGCTTTCAAGCACGCTCATTGCGCTGTTTAGCGTGCCTACAATCGAGTTTGATATGGCATCGATGCGGTTTTCCCATTCGATTTTAGCGGCATCGTCTGCAAGTTTGCGCTCAAGTGTTATTGTGATTTCGCCCCTCTGTTTTAAATCGTTTATTACCCAGTTATAAAACTCGCTGTCTTCGAGGCCCGAGGCTTTGCACACCTGGGCAATATCGGTAAGGCCGTTTATGTAATAGTCGTTTACGTTCTTCTTGGAAGCGTCAATCTCTTGTTGCAACGTCGGGTCGTAGTTTTGATACCAGGCGTATCCAATCGTCTTTGGCGCGTTTTCTTTGAGCCGTTCCAGCATCTTGTAGATATTGTAGGGGTTAAGACTGGGAATGCATCTCCCGATGTTGAAATCATTTTCGACCCAAATGACGCCCAGCTCGTTGACTTTGCCTTTTTGTCCGTAAATTTCGATGTCTGTAGAGGGTATTTCAGGATTCGGCCACCTGGGCGCGGCAAAATCGGCATAGCGAAGGTCTCCACTGTCGTTTTTTTCAATCATGGTAGCGATTGATTCGTCCTTCTTTGCACGCTTTACCAATTCTTTGTATGGTTTGCCGATTAAGTCCTTTAAAACTTTGTCTTTTATGTCGGATTTGATGCTTCCGTTTTCGAGTAACTCGGCAGGAAAATTGTCTACGACAACGGCGTTGTAGAAAGTTACAATCTGCCATTGCCCATTCTTCTTTACAGGGAACACGCGTGGGTAAACCTTGTTTTTACCCCACTTGTATTCTAACACGTCCGGGTCCCAGTACGGTTGTCCGATAGAGTCATACTCCAAAGGCAAGATCTCGTTGCCTAATGGAGATAGTAGGCCGTGTTTGCCGTTTAGAGAGACGTCCGCGAATACTTTATCGCTACTCTTTCCCTCAACAATCTCTATGCTGTCATATATAGGCGGGGTGATGATGTCGTATGTGGACACTAATCCCCATTTGTCGGTTTCGGCATCTCTGTATGCAAATAGGGCCACTTTGTTCACTCCGCGCAATTCCGCGTATTGGGGTATTATCACAGTCTCATCTTGGTATTTAACCCCATATAACCCTGTTCCTTCGTCTTTATATGTATAATACATGTAGCAGTCTCCTCCTTCGGGCGCTGGCGCATTACGCGCATAGGCTTTTGACGGTGAAAGCTGTGTTGCTGCAATGGCAATGGCGGATATGATGGCGAGTATTGATTTATGTCTCATGATGTGTTGCTATCGAATATGCTGTTTTTTATATGACGATGGGAGTGTTTATCTGTTACACAGTTGCAAATATGCGAATTCTAAGTTTTGCGGCCAAGACGATAAACAAAATGCGGTTGATAAATCTTGTTTTTATTTTCTACGGGCGAGGACGGCGGCGGCGCGGGTGTCGCACGAGCGGGTGGTGAGGGTGTCGAGGACGGTGTATCCCGGGCGGTTGTCCACTGTCTGCGGGTCGGTGACGACGTAAGCGCCGTGCGGCACGGCCTCGATGTCCGTGGTATGGTCCATGCGGTCGCCGAGGTAGTAGTTGATAGTGTAATAGCGCAGCAGCGAGTCGCCGGTGATGACGCCGTACAGCGGCGCGTCCTTCGGCACTTGCCGGGCAACGGCTTCGGCGGCCGGGCGGTCGCTCTTGGGGTTGAGCAGCATCGGGGCGAATGTCGATGCGTAGCTCAGGAACAGCAGATATGCAATGACGGCTGCCCCGGCGGCGGCGTTAGCTTCGCGGCTGCGCGTCACCATCCACCATAGTCCGGCGATGACCGGGAGCAGCACCATGATATACTGCCACCACTCGGGGCTGTCTACCCGTAAATGCCCTATATGTATGTGCGACAGAGCCGTTAGCGCTACCGGTGTGGCGATGGCGAGCGCGGCAAGCACGCGTGTGAAGATGCACATAAATTTTGCGGTGCGACACTGCAATAGCAGCCAGGCAAGGCCCATAGCCATAAATGGGTACATCGGCAGCAGATAGACGCTGCGTTTGCTTGAGGGGATGCAGTAGAAGATGAGCACCGTCAGCGCAACTGTCCATGCCATCTTCGAAAGGTTGGAACTACTGCTACGATTGCGCCATACCGAGGCAATGGCTGTACGTACACGACGCAGGCATAGAGCCAAGAGTGCCGGGACGGTCCACGGCAGTACGCCCCACAGCAGGGTGACGAAATTGTACCACCACGGATTGACGTGGCTGTCGTAAGACATTGTACCGGTGAGTCGTCCGATATTTTCTTCCAAGGCGAGGCGTACAAACTCGTCGCCTCCGCGCAGATATGCAGCGTAATACCATAGCGCAGGCAACAACAGCGAGGCCGCCAGCAGCCCCAGCATTACGCCGGCCGTGCGCAGAATATTGTCGCGGCATAGCAGTCTGTATATGCCCATGGCCAACAGCGGCAACAGAGCGCCCACCGGGCCTTTGGCAAATACACCGCCGCTGAGCAGCAATACAGCCGCCAAGGCGTGCCATAGTCGTCGTCGCCCGTCGGCCTCGTACATCAGGAAGATGCTGTAGCAGGCGCCCACAATGCACGCCGTCAGCACCATATCCACGCGGCAGGCGATAGCGGCACGGAATAGCTCGAAGGATGTCAGCGTCAGCCCGAAGGTCATCAACGCTCGGTCACGCCCTATGCGCGGAGCCATTACTTTCCATCCGAATATCACGAGAAATATCGCGCTTAGAGCCGAGGGCAGACGGGCGGTCCAGGTGCTGACTACTCCGCCGTTGAACACTTCCGAGAATATGGCTATGAGCCAGGCCAGTAGCGGCGGTTTGTACGGGATATCCCCGCCGCAGGAGGTGGGCAGTATCCAGTCGCCGCTGTTGAGCATCGATACGGCCACGATGGCTTCGCGAGGTTCGCCCTTGCTGTTGAACCATGGCAGTCCGAGCCACGGAAGCAGCAACGCTCCGGCTATGATTATAAGTATGAGAGTGTTACGTTTCATTTCGAGTGCCTATGATTGGTGCCTATATCGATAATACCTATAACGATTATATATATCAATAGCGCTATAACGTGTGTATATGTCCGAAATTTCTGTCGTTGTGAATATCGAAAGTATTCGTGACTGTTGTGAATATCGAAAATGTTGGCTGATGTTAGATGTATGTGGTTGATTACGAACGCATACGGTCGGCTATGGGTATATGCGGTCGGTTATTCGTCCGAACCGATGTTTACGGATATGCTTACGCCGATGCTCCACGGGTTGGCCTGCTGATAGAAGGCATGGCCCACGCTGACAAAGTAGAATGTATTGTAGCGTGTGTCCGTGATGTTTTCGGCAAAAATGCGCAGGCGGCCAAGTCGGTGGTGCAGGTTGACGGCGGCATCGAGTGTGGCGTAGAACGGCTGTTCCATAGTGTTGGCGTCGTCCCAATATATGCGCCCTGCGGCGTGTACGGCGACATCAACCGAGGGAGTGATTCCGGCAAAGGACCAGGGCAGGTTGTAGTGCACTCCGCCGAAGAGGGTGTGTCGCGGCGCATAGGGCAGTTTCTTACCTTCCATATCGGCTATGCCGTTGTGGTATTTGGTAAAGCGGGCATCCGTATATCCGTACGAAGTGCGTAGCGTCAATGCCTCAGTGGGGCGGAAGGCGGCGGAGGCCTCGATGCCGATGCTGCGCGTACGTCCGGCATTGGTCATGGCACGTCCGGTGGTGTTGCCGTGCGGGAATATTGTGAGTTGCTGGTCGCGACATGCCATCCAATATCCGAGGACTTCGGCACTGAAACGTTTGTCGCTGCTTTCGAATCCGGTGCCTAACTCGTATGTCCAGTTGCGTTCGGGACGGTAGGTGAGCATGGCGTTGATGTCATAGTCAGCTTGCATACCCATCTGCTCCATCATTTGCTGTTGAAGGATGTCGCTGAACATCTGAGTGTTGTATCCGCCGGCTTTGTATCCGCGCGCCACCGAACCAAAGATGCGCCAGCGGTTGTCCGGAGCGTAATTGATAAATACTTGCGGCAGCAACTCGTTGAAAGTCTGGTGCAACGAGCCGTTATTGTCTATCGTTATGGGTCGTGTTTGCAGCGGGATTTGTGCTCCTGTGGGCAGTGTGCGATACATTGTCACCGATGTATTGACCGCTCCGATGTAGTCCATACTGACGCGCTCAATGTCCCATCGAAGTCCGCCGCGCAGTGTCCAGTGTCCGAGGTGCAAAGTGCTTGTATGGTAAACCGAGAAGCCTCCGTCCGTGATGTCAAAATTGCTGCCTAACAGCATCTGTTGCTCGTCCCAGCGCAACTGCATGCCCGGTGGCAGCGACTTGTTGGCGTTGTCTAATATCAGACGGTCGATACCCTCCTGCTTGAAGGTCACCGGTGCGTCCGTGTGCGTCTTCTTGGCAAATCCGAAAGCGCCGAGCAGCCAATCATAGGACTTGCGCGTCCCTTTGGCAAAAATGTCCTGAGTGAAGGCCCATTCGTGACGCTTTTGGCGCAGGGTGAAGTAGTCGGCGCGTGTGAAGTCCTGATCCATAATCATATCATCATTCAGATACTGCACCGAAGTCAACGAGGTGGCTACCATGCGATTGCCGGTGAAAGATACCGATAACCCGTCGGCAAAACCGCTGCGGCGATACGATGCCGGGTCGTTGTAATCTATGCGTCCCGTAGATGCCGAGGCATATGGATAGCCGTGCTGTTTGACGTATCCGTATGTTGCGGTGTTGGCGAGGCTCCAGCGACCGCCGGGATGCCACGACATTTTCCATCGGGCGTTGGCCTGACGCTCGCGTCCGCAGTGGCTGTTATCGTAATCGTTACGGTAAAATCCGTCTGTCATCGAGCCGTAGGCTGTCACGGATGAAGCCACTTGATTGCCAAGGCGTCCGTACCATCCGGCGTTAAAGCGTGCTGTATTGGCACGAGCGTACGAAGCGCCGAAGCTCCATCCGCGGCGGCTCCACGGCGAGGGCGTAAAGATGTTTATTTGTCCGCCTATGGCGTTGCGTCCGCTCAATACCGAGCGTGTGCCGCGCAACACTTCGATGCGGTCTATATCCGGGATATCGAAGTCGTAATTGTCCTTATTGAGATACGGGATGCCGTCTACGTTGAGACTTACCACCGGCTGGTCGATGCGTGCACCCATACCTCGGACATATATCGATGAGGTCATACGCGACCCGTAGGCCGGAATGAAAAAGTTGGGCGCGACATCGCTGATGCCTCGTATGGCCGATATATCAAGCTCTTTGACGGCCTCGGCATCCAGGCGTGTGGCCGGTTCGATTTGGCTGTTGGGCAATTGTTTGACGCCGACTACTTCGACATCGCGCAGGTAACCCACCACGGGATTGGCTACGCTGTCGGAGGACGTGTCGGCCTTTGTGGTCGCGGAGGCGACATTGATAGTGCCTGCCGTCACGGCAGCGACTATTAAGATGTGCTGTGTATTGAAAGTCATATATGATAATATTCCGGCTTATTTCGAGTGCAAAGATACGATTTTTGTGCCATATAGCCTCTATGCGGATATACCCTAAATGTAGGATGCCGTGAGATGCAGGCCTTTGCGGGTTGCCAATCTGTCGAAGTTGCGATACGTGTGTATCCTTGATCTGGAGTGTACTCCCCTCCGAACTAAGCGACCGGAGCGTTGATGTCGTCCGGTCGCTTGGTTCGGAGGGGGAGAGATGTGTAGTATATTATTGCTGCGTAAGGTGCACATCCAGTTGCGGGAATGGGAAGTGTACTCCGGAAGCCGGCAATTCGGTGTAAAGACGCTCGTACATATCGTAATACAATGACCAGTAGTGTTCGCTGCGAGTCCATGCGCGAGCTTTGAGCGTCACCGAGGAGGCATCGAGGCCCTCGACGGTGACACTGGGCGAGCGGTCGACACGCGTGACGCCCAGCGCTTCGGTAGGTGCCGGGATGTCTTGATTTATCTGCTCGACGTGACGACGTACGCGTCGGTGGAACATACGCCATATTCGTCCATGAGCCTTTTCTTCGATTTGCGCTTCATCCTCGGCGCGGGCTTCGATGACAGCCTGTTGTTGCGCTTCGTAACGTGCGCGGTCGTCTTCGACGTATTTGGTGACGATACGTTCGTCCGAGGCAAAGATGGATAATATGGCTCGGCGAGCGTTGGCAACGTCATCGCCGTAGGCTATGGACACGGTCCATTCGACGCGGCGGTAGTCTTGGCGTGACCAATTGTTGACGCTGCCGGTTGACAGTCCGCCGTTGGGAATGATGATGGTCTTGTTGTCGTAAGTACAGATGATGGTATGGAATATTTGTATCTCGCGCACATATCCGGCGAAGCCCTGGGCTTCGATGTAATCGCCTACTTTGTAGGGCTTCAGCAGCAGTATGAGCACGCCGCCGGCGAAGTTTTGGAGTGTGCCGCTCAGTGCCATACCGATAGCGACACCGGCCGAGGCAAAGAGCGCGATGAAGGATGAGGTTTCGATGCCCAGAATGCCTATGACGATGACTATGAGCAGGAAGTAGAGCACGATTTTGACCATACTCAGGATGAATGTAGCCAGCGATCGGTCTACTTTGCGACGCGTCATCACCGCCGATGCCACACGGTACAGGCGCTTGATGATGAGTTTGCCGATGTAGAATACGATCAGGGCTGTCACCAAGTCGATGGTGAAATGCACTGCGGAGGTCATCAGGTTGTTGATGAGGTCGTCGATAGGCAGCGATTGTACGTGCTTTATCTCCTCTTTGAGGGATGGAATGCTGTCAGGCAGCAGGTTGACTGGCGTTTGCAACAGTGGGAACATAGTTCTAAGTCTGTCTGTGGTTGTTGTGTCTTGACGGTTCGATTGCCAAACCTTAAAGTCCGGCTTGATTGGGTTGGCGAAGCCGTGTCAATTTATAGTGTTGAAGGCGTGCTGCGATACATCGGAGTACCACGCCAAGGTGTTGTAATTCTTGGTCGAAGCCGCGGCGGCATTTTCGAGCGGATATGTGGACAGCCCGCAGTGGTGCTCGAGGCTGATTCGATTCCATAGTCTAGGGGTTGCCGCTGCATATATCACGGCACGGCTCAATGCCGCCTCCAGGGCTGATTTCAGCCGGGCGCCTTGATCTTCGGGCTGTGCGGAGTCTTCGGTGATATATTGGCACAATCCGTCATAGTAGTGACCGAGATCGTAGAACCAGCATCGACTTTCGATCATGAAAGGCTGCTGCTTGAAGCCGTCCGGCAGTTTGCCCTTGCCCGTGGCGAGAATGTCGCGGCAGGCGGCGGCCACATCGTCAAGCGCCGCAGTGGACACTACGCTGATGGTGCAGGTGCGATCTTTGGGAGTGGTCTTACTGTCATAATATTTAAAGGTATTGGCGGCGGCCCGGAGCAGGCCTCCGTCGGCGTATTCGAATAGGCAGGGGATGTTTTGTTCGTAAGGCATCCCGTCAAGCAACAGTTCGGTGGCGCTGCCTATAATATAAGGAGTGGTGTTGCGCAATTCGTATTCGACTTCGACGGAAGCCATGAAGCAGCAGTCAAAGTAGACGTATGCCCATATTCCGCTTTGCTCGAGCACGCGGCGCAGGGTGGTGATATTCATCACACGTCCGCGGTCTTCGCCCCACGCCAAGGGTTGAACTTCATCATTGTCTTCGATGCCGGTTTGAAGCCATCCGTTGCCGTGGCTCCAAAGCACCAGGCCGTATGAGTGCGCCGGGGCAAGAGTGCGTGCATCCTTGAGTACGCGTATCATGCGTTCGGAGTGTACCGAGCTAAGCCCGTCCGATGCGTAATCGCGTAAAGGTTTGAGGCCTTCGGCGGTCACGCGATATAGCTTGGCATTTCCGTCAATGTCACCTCGATATACCAGTACTTGGCCCGGTAGGTCGTTATTGGCCACGGCTTCCTGCATCTCGATAAGGTCATGCCGGTCGCATTCGCCCGAGCCGAGGCTGTTGCACGCCGCCATATATACTATGATGGTGTGCTCGTCTGTCGGGGTTTCGGGCTCGTCTTTTGATGAGCTGCACGATACGGCGCTGACGGCTATGGCGATGGCTGCAGTGATACCGGCCAGCCGTTTTATGATGTGTGTGCGTAGATTCATATTATACTATGTAGTGATGATGTGATTTGTTCGGTTGAGTTATTTTGTCTGATTGGATTGTTCTCTTAGCTTTTGGAGTAGATGTAGTGCATAGGGCCGTCCGGCGTCTATAAGTGCCGGGTCGTGTGCATCGCTATTGACCACTACGGGGACGCCGTCGGCAATGATACGTGGCAACCATCTTTCATCGGGGAACAATCGCCCGAGGCGTGACAATGCCTTGGTGTTGATCTCGATGGTGATACCTGAGGCGGCAACTTCGTGCAGGTAGGCGTCCATAGTGTCCAAATACCATCCGTGTTGTACCAAGTCCGGGTCGAAGACTACGCCGTTTTGTTCCACCTTGTCCAAATGCCCGAGTATGTCCAAGCCTCCGCGAGATAGCATCTCAACGCTTTGGTCGTAGAAAGTGCGTACCACGTACTCGATGTCGTTGCCGAAGTGTGTGTGCATATTGAGCATAAAGCGCTCTGGATTGCCGTCGATGTCGATATACAGGCTTCGGTCGTCTTTGGCCGGAATGAAATGTACCGAGCCGATGATGTAGTCCAATTCCAAGTCGCGAAAATACTGCGAAGAGGGTCCCCATTGGGTTCCGAGATAGTCCACTTCCATTGAACGATAGAGGCGGACTTGCGGCCAACGCCGTTGGGCGGCTTCCACTTCGGCAAAATATGCCGGGACGTCTTCGGCCTTCATGTTGCAGGGCGACTCTATGGGTATCGGCGAATGGGGGCTGTATCCGTAATGGTACATTCCGGCTTTGGCGGCCGCCTCGGCAAAGGCTGCGATGTCGGCATGTCCGTCACAGAATTGAGTATGCGAGTGAAAGTTGTAAGCGGTATTCGAGCCTATGAGGGACTGGAAATCTTTCATCGGGTAGTTAATAGTCGTCTGTCTATAGTCGTCTGTATTCTGAGGCTCGCGGATTTTCGCGTCTAACCGAGCGTCGGTCGTTGTAGGCGTCGGTCGTTGGGAACATCAGATGATATAAACGTCGGTCGTTGGGAACGTTAGTCGTTATAGTTATTTGTCGTTATGATTGGCGGCCGTGATGAATTCGATCGTCAGGCTCTGATTATGGGGCTGTTGCGGCGGAAGCGTATCAGCCATCGTGCAAATATCAGGGTAAGTATTGCTGCCGTGGCCACGCCTGCGCATATGGCCACGCTCAGGTCAAGTCCGAAGCCTTCGGGTCGCGGCGCAAACAATAGGTAAGATACGCATACCGTGGTCATAAACATAGCAGGTAACATCGTGATGATAAAGGCTTTGCCATGCCGTGCCAAGTAGACCGTGCCGGCCCATAGTGTGAATACCGACAATGTCTGATTGCTCCAGGCAAAGTAACGCCACAATACGTTGAAGTCAAT
>CAKTOT010000055.1 GCA_934590135.1 uncultured Muribaculaceae bacterium | reverse complement strand
CATATTTATTGCCGAAATATATGATGTGGCATTATACCGCCAATACATAAATTATGGCGGATTTGACTACCTATACGACAAAGTGACGTTATACGACACACTGCGAAATATAGTCACCGGCAACGGCACTTCGGCCGCAGCACTGACAGGTTGTTGGCAAACCGTAGATGACATCCGTGATCACATGTTGCATTTCCTCGAGAACCACGATGAGCAACGTTTTGCATCTCCTCAATTTGCAGGACGTGCCGACATAGTTCTACCGGCATTAGTCGTAAGCGCCACCTTCGATCGTGGCCCGATGATGATCTATATGGGGCAAGAACTTGGAGAACAAGCTCTTGACGCAGAAGGATACAGCGGGCATGACGGACGAACAACTATTTTCGACTATTGGAGTATCGAAAAAATACGCCGACATTTGGCCAAGGGCACATGTCGAGGCAAACTTTCTGTCGACGAAAAGAAATTGCGCCAAATCTATGCAAAAGTCCTGCACCTATGCAATGACAGCCCCGCAATCAAGCTCGGCAATTTCTTTGATTTAATGTATGTCAATTACGACAATCCCGGCATAAACCCCCACTATCACTACGCATATATGCGTGGCGATGGCAATGAAACATTCCTAATAGTATGTAATTTCGAAAGCAATGATGCCGGTATAAATGTGATTATACCTCGTGCTGCTTTCGATTATCTACACCTACAACCGGGACGTTATAATGCGACCGAAGCTCTATCTAATCAAAAGGCAAATCTTGACATACAACCGGACTGTCCGGTATGCGTTCATGTCCCTGCACACGGCGCTACTCTTTGGCGAATGAATGTCCGATAATATTCAGCATATCTCAAGCGCAGATACGCCTGTACAAAGGAAATCTTAAAAGTCATCGACCCTACTACTTACACCTGTAGCAGGGCCGATACTTTTACATCGTACTCTTACATGTAGCCCGAAGAACTTCTATAAAAGCCCATATAAAAAAGCCGGTCAATGGTATCACACCATCGACCCGGCAAACTATCCAAGTGAAATTCTACACAATTTATCTATTCAATTATTTTCCTTTGAATCAAATTCTTTTCCGACTTAAGTTCCACATATCGTCTTGCAGTTACCGAACGTGGGGCAATTATTCTTATTGGTAATCCAATTCGGATCGGCCGGGTCGTCCGTTCCACCGCCTTTGCCTCCAAGTATCACCAACTGCTTGGCTTCATCCAGGAGCTCTACGTCAGATGAGTTGATAATTTCCTTTTCCATATAATCTACGTATTTTTCAAATTTATTAGAGACGAGGTGTTGAGTTCCTTAAGTATGGAATCATGCGTCTGTTCATGGCCAACGCATATTCGCAAAATGCTATGCGTTGTATAGTCCATCGACAAGTAGTTGTATGCCTGAGAATCTATTCGTAGGTCTATAAAATCATATACCTTGACCGAAGAAGCATTCCGATTCTCGAGACGAGCTATATCAAAGTTGTACCCTGTCATATAGCAGCCTCCTTTATACGGACATAGTTCTTAATCTCAGATGCAAATATGCTGTCCTTATCTTTGTATTGACATCTGATACTCCCGTTATTATTACCACCGAACATTCTACGCTTGGGACACGGGCCGAAGCAAAGAGGCAAATACTTGCATCTTCGGCATTCCGATTCGGAGGTAAAAACATTATAATCACATTCCTGCGGACGTAATTTCCATCGGATTGTCCCATCGCTATGCAGCATACCACGAGTCTGAGACATATCAACGTTAGAACAACGATCAACAGTTCCGTCCGGGAATATGGCATGGTAGTGGACCTTCTCCACATAACACGGTGCCGGATCGTCAAAATCATGGATGACATTGTATCCCCTTCGGGTCATATCTTCCATTATGGTCCCGACTTTAGCGCTAAGTTCGTCAGAAAAGTCCTCCTGCCAAACCTTCCGAAACATCACCCGCACACGATTACAAAACGATGACAAAATCGAATCAATTTGCCCGACCATAGAGTGGTCAAGGTTATCCTTAGTATAATTGATTCGTACAATCACATTTGCCTCGGGTATTGCGCCACACAATGTATATATATTATGGAGAATTAAGGAGAATGAGTCGCTGATAGTGGCATTGCACCGCGTAGCATTGTGGCGATTTTTATTGCCGTCTATTGTGATTTGAAAGCTGCGAAAACCCAATTTGGACATTTTATTAATCATATCCGGCGTCAGCAGAGACCCGTTGGTAGTGATGCTTGACACATATTCTACGCCATTATCTCGACAGTAGTCGGCGGCAAAGGATGAGATCCGACTTATACTGTCGAAGTTGAGCAATGGCTCACCGCCAAACCATGACAAATTGAATGACGAAATATTATTATCGTGCAAATAATGCGATATATGGGCCTTGATTTTCTCTTCCGTATCTACTGTCAAAGCAACATCTTTATGTCTTTGGACACAATACCAGCATGAGAAATTGCAAGTATATGTCGTCAAAATCAGCAACGTATATGCCGATTCGTTACGATATATATCATAAGACGTTGACAGCTGATTATACTCGGATTTGTCATCATCGATTACAAAACCATTGTCACGCAACATAGCACAAAGTTCGGCATACGCCGGGACAGCTGCATATTGGTTTATATTGTCTAAGACCTCTCTAAACCTCTGCGAGTTTTTTTCGGAAAAACGGAAGAAACGTCTACTACAAGCATTGAACACCAATAATTTACCATCGGTGTCGGTGTGAAATATGTTGAATGCACTACCTTTCATTGCCTGCGTTTGTTTATAATATCTGTTTATGTGCATTGCAAAGATACTATCAAAATACATCTGTGATGCAAACTCTTCCCTTAATTAGTCTTAGTTTTAGCCAATACCGACTGTATATATTTCGAAAAATATTCGTACATTTGCTCCGATGAAAACGTTTAAATACACCACATGCATTACGATTATTGCTCTATTATTTATGATAGTGGCAAACGTTTTCCATTTATCCGAACTATACATTTCTATCAAAGAAGAAACAATCAAAACCTCACAGAACTGCTTGCGCCGTGCAGACTTTATGGAGATGATTGTACGAATTCGAAACCTCTATTCTTTGAATGATTCCGTCATCACGCTCTCCAACTTTGATATTGTCGGCAAAAAAGGCCCAGATGGGCAATATTATTTTTCCGATATTCCGGAGCAAATAGCGAATAATCTTGCCGAAGTATGGCACGAAGGATTTGCGCCCGATGAGAAGCACCCGAATATGCATATTCTGGATAGTTTGTTTAGATATGAGATGCATCTTGAAGGTCTAAACCCCGACATAGTTAAGATACACAACGGCGACGCAACAACCAGTGAAAAGCTGTGGCATTGTTCATTAAAATACCACAACAATAGCGAGACGGCATACACCGCCGAATTCACGCCATTAGTCGCTCACGTCTTATGGCAAATGGTCGGCATACTCTCCACATCCCTAAGCATTATAGCCATAGCGACACTATTCATCGTGTACTTGCTTCGCACCATCAAACACATGCGGACGATGGACGAAATGAAGGATGACTTCACACATAATATGACACACGAGCTCAAGACGCCATTAGCCGCGGCATTAGCCGCGGCCGACTCTATGCAGAACTATTATGATCCCAACGACAAGGCTCGTAACACCAAGTTGCTTAGCATCATCACTCAGCGGCTTAACCTGTTGACCGAGATGCTAAACGACATTTTAATTACAAGTATGAAGCGTATGCGCTCCATAACACTGGACGTCACACCCGTATGCGTATCCTCTGTCATAGACATTGTCATTGAAACCGTGCGCATCAAAAACTCAAAGCCCATAACTTTCAATGTCAACATCGAGCCGGAAGATTTGGTCATATTTACCGACTCACAGCACTTCAATAGCATCCTAACCAACCTCATAGACAACGCGGCGAAATATTCCGGAGCAGACACGACCATTAATATAGATTGCAACGCCGAAAGGCTTATAATATCAGACAACGGCAATGGAATTTCAGCCAAAGCCCTACCCCATATCTTCGAAAAGTTTTACCGCGAACCAACAGACAATCAGCTTTGCGTTGCCGGATACGGGCTCGGGCTATATTATGTAAGCCAGGTTATAAACAAAATGGGGTGGCGTATTAGTGTAACGAGCACTAAGGGCGTAGGCACCACATTCACCATCTTCTTTTCAAAAAATTAATAGCGTACTGATATGCATAGAGACAAAATACTCGTGGTCGATGACGATGAAAATATGGTATACGTTATCAAAGACGCGCTACAACATGAAGGTTATGAAGTATGTACCGCCGGAGATGGTGCAACCGGAATTCAACTTGTTTCCATTAAGCATCCGGACCTTGTAATTGCGGACGTAATGATGCCCGGTATGGATGGTTTTTCAATGCTCGAATCTATCCGGCGCATCGGGTACAATATGCCCGTACTGATGCTTACGGCACGCACAGACACCGAAGATCTACTACAAGGATATGACAAAGGCGCCAACGACTACATCCGTAAGCCCTTTGTCCTTGCCGAATTGATAGCTCGCATACGAGCTCACCTGCGCTTCCGCAAAATGGACAATACTAATATGATATATTCAGTCGGGGACTGCAATTTGGACATCAAGCGAAGCAAACTCACCATTGGCGACAAGGACACAACACTCACGTACACCGAAACAATAGTACTGAGCGAACTTATGTCACACCCCGGATGCATCATCGAAAGCCGTAACATATCATCGCTTATTTGGGGCTCATCCGATTATAGCCACGTCAACCGCCTTCACGGATTTATACACAAAATCAGACGACACATGTCGCTATCTTCATCTGTAGACATCGTAAACATACGCGGAGTTGGATACAAACTCATTTTCGATGAAAAAAAGCGCCCCGACAGCGAGATGTCGCACCAATAATAATTAGTCATTGAACAGCCATCTGTCGTAGGACAGCCGCCGCCAAACACCGATAAACGCACCATAATGGTATTTTTTTGCACACAAGTCCGCCTTGTGTCGGTACTTTTCGGCTTATATATTGGCTATTTCGCCCGAAAATTATTAATTTTGCGATTGATTTAGACAAAAAAACGACTATAAAACATATAATTAGACAATTCAAATGAGCATCAACAACCTGCCCCCTAAATATAATCCCGAGGCCGTCGAAGGCAAATGGTACGAATACTGGATGCAGCACAACATGTTCCACAGCGTACCTGACGGACGCGAGCCCTACTCCATCGTCATTCCACCGCCAAACGTTACCGGTGTTCTGCACATGGGGCATATGCTCAACAACACAATACAAGACATCTTGATTCGCCGGGCACGCATCCAAGGCAAAAACGCTATATGGGTGCCGGGCACCGACCATGCCTCCATTGCCACCGAAACCAAGGTTATTGCCAAACTTGCTAAAGAAGGCATCAAAAAAAGCGACCTTACACGCGAAGAATTTCTCAAGCACGTATGGGACTGGACCGAAACTCACGGAGGCATCATACTCAAGCAACTACGACGCCTCGGCGCCTCTTGCGACTGGGAACGCACAGCTTTCACTATGGATGCACCGCGTTCCGAAGCCGTCACCAAGGTCTTCGTCGATCTATACAACAAAGGGCTGCTGTATCGCGGCCTGCATATGGTCAATTGGGACCCGGTAAACCTTACCGCCATCTCTGATGACGAAGTCAATTATGTTCAAGAACACAGCCATCTATTCTATTTGCGATACTATCTCGCCGATGATTGCGAGATTACGCTGGCTGAAGGTCAAGTAATCCACACGGATAAAGACGGTCGTCACTACGCATTGGTGGCCACGACACGCCCCGAAACAATTATGGGCGATACGGCCATGTGCATCAACCCCAAGGACCCCAAAAACACCTGGCTGCGCGGTCATCGTGTAATTGTGCCTTTGGTAGGCCGCGAAATCCCGGTAATCGAGGACCGATATGTGGACATCGAGTTTGGCACGGGATGTCTCAAAGTCACACCCGCACATGACAAAAACGACTATATGTTGGGGAAGACGCACAATCTCGAATCCATAGACATATTCAACGACGATGCGACCATTGCGACAACAGCAGGAATGTACATTGGGATGGACCGCTTTGAATGTCGTAAAGCCATCGCAGAAGATCTCCAAAAAGCAGGACTCCTCGAACGAGTCGAAGACTATACAAACAACGTTGGGTACAGCGAGCGGACCAAGGTTGCCATCGAACCGCGACTATCTCTGCAATGGTTTGTATCGATGAAACACTTCGCCAAAATTGCTACACCCCCCGTAATGGACGATGTCATCCGCTTTGTTCCCGAAAAATACAAGAATACTTACCGCGCATGGATGGACGGCATCAAAGACTGGTGCATAAGCCGCCAATTGTGGTGGGGACATCGCATACCGGCATGGTATTACGAAGACAGCGCCGGCGAAACGCACATTGCCGTGGCCGTAAACGAAGAAGATGCGCTCGAAATAGCGCGTAAAGATTCGCACAACGATGCGCTGCAACTTTCGGATCTCAGACGCGACCCCGATGCACTTGACACATGGTTCTCATCGTGGCTATGGCCTATCACACTTTTCGACGGCATCAACAACCCCGACAACGAAGAAATCAAATACTACTACCCGACCGCGACACTCGTGACCGGACCGGATATTATTTTCTTCTGGGTGGCACGAATGATTATGGCCGGATACGAATACATCGGTACATATCCGTTCCGCAACGTATACTTCACCGGTATTGTACGCGACAACCTTGGCCGTAAAATGTCCAAGAGCCTCGGCAACTCGCCCGATCCTATCGAGCTTATGGACAAATACGGCGCCGATGGCGTACGTATGGGTATGCTTTTGGCTGCTCCGGCCGGCAACGACATACTCTTTGACGAACACCTGTGCGAACAAGGTCGTAACTTCTGCAATAAATTATGGAACGCATTCCGTCTGCTCAGCGGATGGCAGGTTGATAGCGACCTCAAGCCTACCGAAGTGTCCGAAAAAGCCGATTTTTGGTTCAGCGCACGCCTGTCACAGACAATCGAGCTGGTGGATGACCTCTTCGAAAAATTCCGTCTCAACGAAGCTCTTATGGCTATATACCGCTTGGTTCGCGATGACTACTCATCGTGGTATCTCGAAATGATAAAGCCGGAATATGGCAAACCGATTGATAGCGCGACCTACAAACATGCAATCGAGTATATGGATGCGCTGCTGCGTCTGCTGCATCCGTTTATGCCCTTTATCACCGAGGAACTATGGCAAAACCTATGTCAACGCCGCCCCGGAGAATCGGTAATGTATGCCGCTGCGCCTAAAGCCACCGAATACTCGCCGGCACTCATTGACGCTATGGCCGTGGCTCAAGAAATTGTCACAGCCATACGCGGAGCACGTGCCGCCAAAGGACTTTCGCCGCGCCAAGCGTTATCGCTCAACGTCTTAGGCTCACTAGACAAAAACATTCCTACTGAGGTAATCACAAAGCTGGCAAATGTCCAAGGCATCAACGAAAACGCCGAAAAAGACCCGCTGGCTGCATCATTTATGGTTGGAACTACCGAATTCAATATTCCGATGGAATCGACCGTAGACACCGAAGCCGAGCTTCAACGTCTGACCAAAGACCTTGAGTACAACCGCGGCTTCCTGCAAAGCGTCGAACGCAAACTCTCCAACGAACGTTTCGTTGCCAATGCTCCGGCTGCCGTTGTCGAAGCCGAGCGTCGTAAACAAGCTGATGCCACAGCCAAAATCGCCGCTCTCGAAGCATCCATAGCAGCCATCAAAACGCAAAAGTAATGCGGCTTTCCGTCATCATACGTTTTGCCATACTCTTTGTCCTATGGGCATTGCTTGTGGGTTATATCGTGTTGCACACCAAAGTGACATTGTACATCATTTTCGTTATTATCGCGTCGGCCATTATTATATTTGTACCGATGTATAAGAAATACGTAAAAAATGACCAAGGTCCAAAGCTCTAAATACCCACTGCTGTCCACAATCAACTCTCCGGCAGACCTGCGTAAGTTAGACATAAATCAGCTACCGCAAGTCTGCGCCGAAATACGGACTATGCTCATAGAGACCCTGAGTCACAATCCGGGCCATTTTGCATCGTCTATGGGTGCTGTGGAAATCACCGTTGCCCTACATTACGTCTTTGACACCCCCTACGACCGCATTATATGGGACGTAGGACATCAAGCTTACGGACACAAAATCCTCACCGGGCGACGCGATACATTTGACACACTGCGCACCTTAGGCGGAATATCCGGATTTCCCAATCCGGACGAAAGCCAATATGACACCTTCAGTGCCGGACACGCGTCAAATTCTATATCAGCAGCCCTGGGAATGGCAATAGCGGCACGCATCAACAACGACACCCCACGGCGAAACGTTGTAGCCGTCATCGGCGATGCATCCATTTCGGGTGGGCTGGCTTTCGAGGGTCTCAACAACGCAGCCAATACACCCAACAACTTGCTTATTGTCCTTAACGACAATGATATGTCTATCGACCGCAACGTCGGAGCTCTTAGTCGTTACCTTACGCATTTGACCACTTCGCCGGGATACAATGCTATACGATATAAGTTGTACCGTGGAGCCGTCAAAATGGGACTCATCAGCGAACGCAGACGCGGCAAGATTCTACGTTTCAACAATTCGCTGAAAGCTATGCTGTCTTCCGAACAAAACATATTCGAAGGACTCAACATACGCTATTTCGGGCCCTATGACGGGCACGATGCGGTGAAGCTTGTACGTATTTTCCGCGACATAAAAGATATGGAAGGTCCCCGAATACTACACCTTCGTACTATAAAGGGGCATGGTTATGCACCGGCCGAAGCCGACCCGGCAATATGGCATGCTCCGGGACTCTTTGACCCCGATACAGGAGCACGTAACAGTTCGAGCGCTACAAAATATCAAGATATATTAGGCCGTTGGCTAATAGACGTATGCAAGGACGATAAACGCGTGGTTGCAATCACGGCGGCAATGCCTTCGGGCACCTCCATATCAATGCTACAACGCGAAATGCCCGAAAGGGTATTTGACGTCGGAATCAGCGAAGAACATGCCGTAACATTTGCCGGAGGTCTGGCCAAAGAAGGTCTACGACCGGTTGTCGCCATATATTCAAGCTTCCTGCAACGCGCCTACGACCAAATGATACACGATGTAGCTTTGATGCGACTTCCCGTGATCTTTGCTATAGACCGTGCCGGCATAGTCGGCGAGGACGGAGCAACGCACCACGGAATGTACGATATGGCATATATGAGTACAATTCCGGGTATGGTCGTATGCGCACCTTCCGATGCAGTCATGATGCGAGATATGCTACACACCGCATTGCATCGCACCGAGGGCCCCACTGCCATACGATATCCGCGCGGAAAGGCACATAATGCCGATGTACTTGACTCTACCCCCCCGCAACTACTTGAAATCGGGCACGGACGTCTCGTTCGCGAATGCACCGATGCACATGTGGCAATCATATCCATCGGCACAATACTGCACGATGCGATGCATGCGGCAGAGATGCTGACAGCCCAAGGCATTCGAGCATCAGTATACGATATGATGTTCCTAAAGCCTATAGACACAGACATCCTTGACAAAATAGCAGCTCAAGGCATCCCGGTAATCACTGTCGAAGATGGTGCTGCCGTTTACGGCGGTCTGGGCTCCGTAGTGACATCTTATATGGCGGATAAGCATCCGGGCGTAAGAGTACATCCCATAGGAGTCGGAGACACTTTTGTCCCGCACGGCACAGTTGCTCAGCTGAAAGCGCTATGCACCATAGACGCTGAAGGTATTGTCAACACTACAAAACAAATCCTCGAAAAATGAAAATAGTAATTGCCGGAGCCGGGGATGTTGGCTCTCACTTGGCCAAACTCCTCACACACGAGGAACAAGATATTCTCGTAATAGACGAAAATGCCGAACGATTGGCAACTTTGGACTCCAATTACAATCTGATGACCTTGACTGGCAGTCCAACCTCATTTCGCACACTGCGTGAAGCTCGTGTCGGGTCATGCGACTTGTTTATAGCACTTACTCCTTCCGAAACGGATGATATCGTTGCATGCTCCATAGCCAAAAATCTTGGAGCCGATATTACTGTAGCACGTATCAACAGCTACGATTTTATGGAGGAGCGCAACCACGAATTAGTAACCCGTATGGGCGTGGACAAATTGATATATCCCGAATATCTTGCTGCGCAGGAAATTATCACGGCAATGCGCCGCTCATGGGTGCGCCAGTGGTTCGAATTGCATAACGGCGAGATAATTGTCGTAGGCGTCAAACTCACATCTCGCTCACCCATAGCGGGACAAAAAATCCGCGACTTTGCCTTTGCCAACCGCAACTTCCATGTATCAGCCATCAAACGAGCCCACGAAATTATCATTCCGCGCGGCAACGACACTCTCGAGGCCGGAGACATAGCATATATCACCTCCACCCACGAACACGTGGACGAACTGCTTGGCCTTACAGGCAAAATTGAGCACAAAATACGCCGCGCAATGATTATGGGCGGTGGCAAAATCGCCATACGTCTCGCATCTCTCGCCGGAGACGAATTCGACTTCAAAATTATTGACAACAACCCGGAAGTCTGCCGACACCTTCCGGAAAAATGTCCCGACTGCGATATAATACAAGGCGATGCACGCGATATAGACTTACTTATAGACGAAGGTATCGACCAATATGATGCCTTTATCGCACTGACAGGAAGCAGCGAAGCCAATATATTGACATGTCTCACTGCAAAAGAACTTGGCATCAAGAAGACCATAGCCGAAGTCGAGAACATCCAGTATATATCACAAGCCGAAGGGCTTAACATCGGAACGATAATCAACAAAAAACTTCTGGCATCCAGCTCAATATTCCAGCTGTTACTCGATGCAGACTCGTCAACATCCAAGTGCTTGGCCCTAAGTGATGCCGAAGTAGCTGAATTGGAAGTACACCCCGGCGCTAAAATCTCCGGCAAACCGGTAAAAGACCTTAAGTTGTCGCACGAAATGACCTTGGCCGGACTTATACGCAACGGCAAAGGCATGCTTGTCGGCGGCGATACCATCATACTGCCGGGCGATCACGTTGTAGTCTTCTGCCTGAGCGGAGCATTACACAAAGTCGAAAAGTTGTTCAACTAACTTTTTCAAACGGATATACGATATCTGAACAGCGAAACATTCAAGCAAACAGCCATATCCAAATGCAAGTATTGCAAAACACACGCGAACGACGATTTATCAACTTTCCCATGCTCCTAAAAATCGTGGGATGGCTGTTAATGATCGAGTCGGTATTTATTTGCATCCCTACCATAGTAAGCCTATGCTATGGCGAGGACGATTGGAGCATATTTGCCATTACTGTAGCAATAACATTTTCCATCGGTTTTATACTGAACAACTGCGTGCACGCAGCATATTCGCGTATGGCTCGTCGCGAAGGCTTCCTACTCACCGGCTGTACCTGGGTGATTTTTTCGCTATTCGGAATGCTGCCACTGATATTCGCTCCAAGCAGTCAGCTGTCGTTCACCGATGCGTTTTTTGAAAGCATTTCATGCTTTACGACCACCGGCGCCAGTGTCTATATTGATACAGACAGCCTCAGCCACGGCATCCATATTTGGCGCGCAATTATGCAATGGACCGGCGGTATGGGCATCATTCTTTTCACCTTGGCAGTTATACCGATGTTGAACTCATCCGGAGGTATGCAAATGTTCAACGCCGAAGTGACCGGAATCACGCATGACAAAGTACGCCCACGCATATCACAGACAGCCAAAGCACTATGGATTACATACTTCGTGCTCACAGCTTGCTGTGCTATTCTTCTTATGATCGGCCCTATGGACGTCTTTGACAGCATTTGCTACGCTTTCGGTACGCTGAGCACGGGCGGATACTCGACGCGTGCCGGCGTCGACTTCTTCAACTCCGATTACGTAAAAATCGTCATTACAGTGTTTATGTTCCTCGGCGGCGTCAATTTTGCACTACTGGTACGCAACGCCATACGAAATCCCCGGCGACTATGGAACGATGACGTATTCCGATGGTTCATTATCATAATCCTAGCAATCACCGCAATCAGCTCTATTACACTGCTTAGCGTCGGAGTTGAGGACACATGGCGCGAAGCTATCATTGATCCGTTATTCCAGACCGTTTCGACTATCACATCTACGGGATACGTGGTCAATTCCATCTCTCAATGGGGACCGTTTGTTATGGGCCTCCTTATAATATTGGTCTTTATCGGCGGATGCGCCGGCAGCACCAGCGGCGGCGCCAAACTGGACCGTATCATATTTTTGTTCAAACACATACACAACGAATTATATCGCTGCATACACCCGAATGCCATATTGCCCGTAAGGCTTAACGGCCGAGTATTGCCACCTCAATTAGTCAACAAAATCGTGGTATTTGTATGCCTCTATATGCTCACCATAATAATTGGCGGACTAATTATGACCGCATTCGGCCTAAACATAAAGGATGCTCTATTGTCCTGCCTTATGTGTATTTCGAATGCAGCGCCGGATTTCGGACTAACGTCTTTCGGCGGTGACTATAGCGTACTTGCCGATGGCTGCAAATGGGTCTTGGCGTGGACTATGCTCATCGGACGTCTCGAAGTGTTCACTATCATCATTATATTTACGCCATCGTTCTGGCGCAGGTGAAACGGCCACTATCGCCCAGTATTTAGCGCCAATACGCAAAAACACTCCGAATCTGTTGACTGACATCTGACACTATATCATACTTACCATACTTCATAAGCAAAATAAAAACTATGTACAACCTACAGAAACAAATCCTGCTCGGCATAATGACTTTGTGCTGCACCTCAGTCTCGGCGTCCGGCATACACGACACTCGGCACGCAAATACTTCCGGAAGCGAGACAATACTGCACGCATGGACATGGTCCTTCGATACCATTGCGGCAAATATGCACGATATTTCAGCGGCCGGATATACATACGTACAGACCTCGCCGGCACAAGCATGCTACATCGGCGATGACGGCGGAATGGCACTATACAGTACACCCGAAGACTCGGTCAAGGGCAAATGGTACTATTATTACCAACCCACCGACTGGACCATAGGTAATTATATGCTCGGCAATCGCAATTCGTTCAAAGCAATGTGCGACAGCGCATACAAATACGGCGTCCGCGTTTTGGTCGATGTCCTGCCCAATCATACGGCTATTGACCACCATGCCGTACTGCCCACACTCGATGCTGCCGTCGGCGGACACGAAAACCTCTATCATGCAAATGGGTTCAACGAAATCAAAGACTACAATGACCGATTCCAATGTACAACCGGACAAATGGGTGGGCTGCCTGATGTCAACACCGAAAACCATGACTTTCAGTACTATTACTTACAATATGTCAACGACCTGATAAATCTCGGCGCACGCGGTTTTCGCTATGATACGGCAAAGCACATAGGCTTGCCCAGCGACCCTCTGGATGCCAAAAGTTCGTGCAACGATTTTTGGGATATAGCCACAGGGCGCAAAGCCGTCAAAGGTCTTTCGCTACTAATGCCGGACAGCCTATATATCTATGGGGAAGTACTCCAAGACCGCAACACCAAAGAAACTGAGTATGCCGAATATATAGACCAGACCGCCAGCTCATACGGACATATACTACGTCAAGCGCTTGCCAATGGTAGCGCCAAAGACATTGACCTCTCACAATGGAGCCACCCCGTAAATGCACAACATCTCGTCACTTGGGTGGAAAGCCACGACACATATTGCAACGAACACATCTCAGCCGGGCTTACCAATGACCAAATACGTATGGGCTGGGTAATACTCACCGCCCGTGCTGCCGGACGTCCGCTTTTCTATAGCCGTCCCGAAGGTTCCTCCGCGACCAACGTCTGGGGTATAAACCGCATCGGTGCACGCGGCAACGACCAATTCCGTCATCCGGAAGTCGTAGCAGTCAACAAATTTCGCAAAGCAATGGCCGGTCAACCCGAAACAATCACTACAACCGAAAATGGCTCAGTAGTCCAAGTGTCTCGCGGTAACCGTGGCATAGCTTTGGTAAATATTTCCGACAAAAAACAAAAAATAAAGATGCCGACCACACTCCCGGACGGGACATACACCGATGCGGTACACGGCAATACATTCAAAGTCGCCAAAGGCATCCTCTCCGGAAAAACAGATACACTCACATCATACCTGCTCACATCCAAATAACGTAGATCAAGACGTATATATCAAAACGGGTGCCGAAATTGGCACCCGTTTTTGATTATAAACACAACAGACGACAAGTATATGCCAAAGGGTATATTCAGCAGCTGATTAGGAGAGGGGGGGGGGAAGAGTATTCAAAAGAAAAGACGCTCGCGAACAACTCGCAAGCGTCTTTGTTGCCTTGGAAGGATTCGAACCCTCACAGGCGGAACCAGAATCCGACGTGCTACCATTACACCACAAGGCAAGGTGTCATGTCGTTTTGACGATGCAAAGGTACGCACTTTTTCCGAACCGACAAATCTTTTTCCACTATTTTTCTGAAAAAATTCGTCTATTGATTCAGATAAGAAGTGCAACGGCAAAAAGCCTCACTCCTCCTCGGGGGAAGGCCGCGCGCCGAGGGGGCCG
>CAKTOT010000054.1 GCA_934590135.1 uncultured Muribaculaceae bacterium | reverse complement strand
GCCCTGACAGCTCTTGCCGTACTACTCGTGTGCGGAGTGCTTACACCCGCCGAGGCACTCGCCGGATTTGCATCACCTATAGTAATTATGATGGCCGGACTATTCGTAGTCGGCGGTGCCGTTCTACGCACGGGCTTGGCTCGCGCCATAGGGTCGGGATTGGTACGCGTGGCACACGGCAAAGAGACTCCGACCTTCCTCTTGGTCATGGCGGCCACCGCCTTCATAGGTGCGTTTGTCAGCAATACCGGCACTGTAGCATTGATGATGCCCATAGTCATAAGTATGGCTGCGCAAGCCGGATTTCAAAGCTCGCGTCTGCTTATGCCGCTGGCTTTTGCCGGAAGTCTCGGCGGGATGCTCACCCTCATCGGTACACCTCCCAACCTGGTCATAGATGAGACACTTATCGAGAACGGATACCAAGGTCTCGGATTCTTTGATTTCCTGCCGGTAGGCGCCATCTGTCTTGCCATAGGTATCGCCGTTCTATTACCTCTAAGTCGCATACTCGTGTCCAAGAACCGCAATAAGCAGCAAGACGAGAACACACATAAGACACCTCAAGACTTGGCACGCGAATACAATCTGCCGGGACGCATACGGCGCTATACCGTCAAAGCCGGCTCGGCCGCCGCTGGGGCTTCGATACGCGCCCTGGACACTCAAGGCCGCTATGGCGTGGCCATTTTCGAAATTCGCAACGAACGCCGTTCGTCCTTAGGACTGCTACGAGATATTTCACAAGACATTGCCGAAGCCACCACCGTACTTGCACCCGGTGACACAATATACGCCGGAGGAGACAGTCAAGCCTTGGATACTATGGCTGCCGAATTGGGGCTGCACCGCTGCGACGAAGGCGATAGCAGTCTCGAATTCTACGACGTAGGACTTGCCGAAATTGTTGTAATGCCCGATTCGCGCCTCGAAGGGCTGCGCATACGCCACTCCGGATTACGTAAGGCTCACCATATCAACGTCATCGGAATCAGACGAGGCAACAGCTATATCACCGACCAAATTGCCGATACCAAGATGCGTTGCGGCGATGTTCTTCTTGTCCAAGGACGTTGGGACGACATTCAAAGCCTGAATTCCGAAGCGGAAAACTGGGTAGTTATAGGACGACCCGAACATGCAGCCGAACGCGTACTCTTGGACTACAAGGCGCCTGTAGCGGCAGCCATAATGCTACTGATGATTGCTATGATGGTGTTCGATTTTGTGCCCGTGGCACCGGTCACAGCCGTCATCATTGCCGCTTTGCTGACCGTATTTACCGGATGTTTCCGCAACGTCGAAGCGGCATACAAAACCATCAACTGGGAGAGCATTGTGCTTATAGCCGCAATGATGCCTCTATCCACAGCATTGCAGAAAACCGGAGTATCGGCCGCCGTATCCCAAACGCTGGCAGACAGCCTCGGCTCGGCCGGCCCTACGGCAATGCTTGCAGGATTGTACGTAGCCACGTCAATACTCACGATGTTTATCAGCAACACTGCCACGGCCGTACTGATGGCTCCTATTGCCATCGCCGCTGCGGCCCAGACCGCCACCAGCCCGTACCCATATCTTTTTGCTGTCACCTTAGGCGCCAGTATGTGCTTTGCATCCCCCTTCTCCACTCCGCCAAACGCCCTGGTAATGAAAGCCGGCGGATATACATTCATGGACTACGTTCGCGTCGGCCTACCGCTTCAAATAATCATCGGCATCGCCATGATCCTTCTGCTGCCGCTGCTATTCCCATTCTAAATCGTCATATATTACGATATAAGCGACACGATGTATGACAAATAAAGCACATCTTTCGCCTCTGTTGATTAACGCCGATAAACGCGCGTCTTTCCAATCAAAGAATCGAATACGCGTTAAATTAAGTTAAACGCGAAACTAATCACCGAACGACGCGTCTAATAAAAAAAATATATAAACAAGCATATGTATCTGCTCGAAGCCAACAATATCACAAAAAATTACACCGGACACCTTGCGCTGGACAATGTTTCGATGCACGCCGCAAAAGGCAAAGTCCACGGACTGCTCGGGCCCAACGGCGCCGGGAAAACCACATTGATACGCATCATCAATCATATCACAGCCCCGGACAGCGGTGAGGTCATTCTGGACGGGCATCGACTCACGGCAGCCGATGTATCCCGCATAGGCTATCTGCCCGAGGAACGCGGACTATATAAAAAGATGAAAGTCGGGGAGCAGGCCGTATTCTTTGCGCGCCTCAAAGGTATGAGTCGTAACGATGCCCGCGCCGCCGTCAACGAATGGTTCGAAAGATTGGGCATGACCTCCTGGTACGATAAAAAAGTCGAGGAGCTCAGCAAAGGTATGGCACAAAAAGTCCAATTTGTCATTACGGTACTTCATCGTCCTACCCTACTGATTTTCGATGAGCCATTCAGCGGCTTCGATCCCATAAATGCCGACATCCTGCGTCGCGAGATATTGCGTCTGCGCGACCAAGGAGCTACAGTCATCTTCTCAACGCACAATATGTCCAGCGTAGAAGAGATTTGCGATGACATAACCCTTATCAACCGCTCGCGTGTCATCCTCGACGGCGAGGTCAACGCCATACGACGAGAATATGGCGGCGGTCGCCTATACATCGATTACGACGGCAACCGAGATGCTCTTTGTCATGCCTTAGAATCCATAGACAGCGTCCGGCTCGAAAGCAACGACAACGGCCTCGAAGCGGCACGCCTCAATGGCGCCGATGCACGCGCCATAGTCACAGGCGTAGATAAGGACGACATCCGTGCGGCAGTCATCGCCGCCGTCAATCCGGCAGTATCCATCCGTGCCTTAGGGACATATATGCCCTCGATGGATGATATATTCATCTCCGCAGTCAAGGCTTCGCAGAACTCCGCCGACAGATAAAGGCTCACCATAGCCATAAGCATCAATACTCTATTTTTGTAATACACATTAAATTAATATAATGTCCAATCTTTCCATAGTCATTGCGCGCGAATACTTACAACGAGTGCGCCGCAAAAGCTTCATAATATCCACCATACTGATGCCGGTACTGATGCTCGGCCTTATGGCAGCTCCCGCACTTGTGGCCGCATTTTCCGGACCGGAGGAAAAAGTCATCGCCGTCATAGACCCGCAATACCAAGTTGCACAATTGCTCGCTGCATCCACTGATAAGACAAGCGCCATCACCTTCGTGCCCACCGACTTGTCCGCCGATTCGGCAAAAGCCGACCAACGCTACGATGCCGTACTCGATTTAGGACAAGACGTTGTGGCCGATCCATCGCATATACACCTATACACACGCGGTGCTGCAGCTATGCAGACCGAAAATGCCATCACACAAGCCATCACACAAGCCGTACGCTCAATACGCATAGAAGACATAAGGGCTCAAGTTCCGGAAATAGAAAAATATATCAAGCAAATCGAACCGAGTGTTGCTATAGATACTATGCGCATAGACACCGAAGAAGAGCAAAGCACCTCCTCAATGATATCCTATCTGGTCGGTATGGTACTATCTTTAATGTTGTATATGTTTATTATGCTCTACGGACAAATGGTTATGACATCCATCATCGAGGAAAAAACCAATCGTGTCCTTGAGGTGGTTGTATCGTGCGTCAAGCCCACATCGCTTATGCTTGGCAAGATACTCGGCATAGGCGCCGTAGCTCTCACCCAGATTGCAATATGGTTTGTACTCATATCGTCCTTCACCACTTTTGCCATGCCCTCACTGACAGCATCACTGCTCAACACCTCTACAGACATAGATCTGCTTAACGCCATAAATATGCTCGGAAACACCGGATTTATTATCTCATTGTTCACCTACCTGGCACTATTCCTCATCGGAGGTTATCTCTTCTACTCGGCCATCTATGCCGCCATAGGCTCGGCAGTGGATAATATACAGGACGCATCACAGCTTCAATCACTGGCTATGGTTCCCATCATTCTCGGACTCATATTCAGCATGAGCGTTGTTTCCGACCCCAACTCCGGTATGGCCGTTACAATGTCTATGGTGCCCTTTACCTCGCCTATGGTGATGATGGCACGCCTGCCCTTCGGCATTGAGACCTCGCAGTGCATCGTCTCACTGGCCATACTCTACATTTCCACTATTGCCATGATATGGTTTGCCGCCAAAATATACCGCGTAGGCATATTCATGTACGGCAAAAAGCCCACAATCAGCCAAATGCTTCGCTGGGCACGTTACAAGTAGCCGAAAAATACACACTATATAACCGGACCGCGTTCGCATACTTAGACAGCGAACGCGGTCTGCTGCTTTATTTAAGCCATGTATTAACGCCTTCGATTGGCTGAAAATCGCTATCTTTGCACTATGTAAAGCATCAACCGCGGCATCAGTCTAACACCCGAAGCCACAACAAACGCATAATAAACGACAGAAAATATAACATATATCCCATACAGACACCCTCTGAATATGAAAAATATCGTCACACGCGCCATTTCAGGTGCAATATATGTGGCTGTCATAGTTTCAGCCACCATCGTCGGCGGATACTGGTTCTTTGCCCTTACGGGCATCCTCGCAGTCACTGCCGCTTTCGAGTACCAACGCATGGCCACACAAGCCGAAGGCCATGACATGCCCACGGCAATACGTATGGCCGATTTCGCTGCCACCATGTTACTCTGGCTCGCGGTTCCTGCATACACCTACACCGCATCCGCATATCCCGGAAACGAGCACACGGCCATTGCCGCCACACTCACAGCCGTAGCCGCCATTATGGTGCTTTATCTCGTCATACGTATGGCCTTAGCCCTATCGCAAAACGGTCCCGGTGCATTCTCTATGGCCGGACGCTCATACCTTGGCGTGCTGTACGTCGGCGTACCCGTGGCACTTCTCAACGCCCTAATGGCGCACACCGGTTCGGCATTGGTGATGCTAATGTTTGTAATGATATGGCTCAACGATACCGGAGCATACCTTGTAGGTTCGAGATTCGGCCGAAATCCTCTGTGCAAACGCTTGTCCCCGAAGAAAAGCTGGGAAGGATTTTGGGGCGGAATGGCATTCTGCATACTTGCCGGAGTAATATACGCTGCAGCCTTCGTCCACGGAGAATACTTGGAATGGGGCACTTTCGGCATCATCGTCTGCTTGGCATCCACAGCCGGCGACCTTTTCGAATCGATGATGAAGCGTGCCGCCGGCGTCAAGGACTCCGGCAACCTTATTCCCGGCCACGGCGGAGTGCTTGACCGCATCGACTCGTTGCTGATGGCTGCGCCCGCTGCCGCGCTCTTCGCTTTGGTGTGTATCTTGGCGCAAGCCTGCTGACACAGGTAGACTAACTCAGGTCACCGGAAAGCCACATTACAAAGCCGCGCACAGACACTACCTCACAATTTGGAAAATCGGCAAATACGCCGTAACTTTGCATCGGAAAGGCGCCGTCACAGCGGCGCCAACCCCTATTTTTCACGCTACAACAATCAACCAACAACCATATACACAATGAAAGATCAACAACTCATCGACCAAGTGACAGCCAAAGCTAAAACATGGCTGCGCGATGGATACGATCAGAAGACACAAGACGAAGTACTACGAATGCTTGCAGCCGATGACCCCACCGAACTCATTGAGTCTTTTTACAAAGACCTCGAATTCGGCACAGGCGGTCTGCGCGGCATTATGGGCGCCGGCTCCAACCGTATGAATATCTATACCGTAGGTGCCGCCACACAAGGCCTGGCTAACTACCTCAAAGAGGCCTTCGCCGATCTGCCACAGATTTCGGTAGTCGTAGGCCATGATGTGCGCAACAACTCCGAATACTTTGCTCAGACCGTAGCCGACATCTTCTCGGCCAACGGCATCAAGGTATATCTCTTCGAGACATTCCAGCCCACTCCCGAGCTGTCCTTTGCCATACGTCACCTCGGATGTCAGAGCGGTGTCAACATCACGGCGTCACACAACCCCAAAGAGTACAACGGATACAAAGCCTATTGGGATGACGGTGCACAGGTGCTTGCTCCGCATGATGTCAATATCATCAAACACGTCAACAAAATTACCGATGTACGCGACATCAAGTTCAAAGGCAACCCCGAATTGATACAACACATTGGAGCAGACATAGACGAAGCTTTCCTGGCCGCCGTCAAGACCCTCTCGTTGGACCCCGAAGTCATCAAGCGCCACCACAACCTGAAAATCGTCTACACCCCCATACATGGTACAGGCGTCAAACTCGTACCCGCATCGTTGCGCAACTACGGATTTACCAATATCATTCACGTCCCCGAACAAGACATCCCCTCCGGCGACTTCCCCACTGTAGTTTCGCCCAATCCCGAAGTGCCCTCCGCAATGGCTCTGGCCATAGCCAAAGCCAAGGAGACCGGTGCCGACGTCATCTTTGCATCCGACCCCGATGCCGACCGTATCGGCTGCGTGGCACGCGATGCCTCCGGCGAGTACGTTCTCATCAACGGCAACCAGATTGTCATGATTTTGCTCAACTACATCATGCAACGCAATCGCGAACTCGGGCTGCTCAAAGGCAACGAATATGTCGTCAAAACCATTGTCACCACCGAGACCATACGCCGCATCGCCGATCGTCAAGGCATCACACTCTATGACAGCTACACCGGATTCAAATGGATTGCCAACGTCATCCGCGAGCATGAGAAAGACGGACGTTACCTCGGAGGTGGCGAAGAAAGCTACGGCTTTATGGCCGAGACATTCTGTCGTGACAAGGACTCCGTATCCGCCATATCACTGATGGCCGAAATCGCTGCATGGGCCAAAGACCGCGGCATGACATATATGGATATGCTTAAAGACATCTACCTCACCTACGGGTACAGCCACGAAGTAGGTGTATCTGTAGTGCGGCCCGGCAAGACCGGAGCAGACGAAATCAAGGCTATGATGACCAATTTCCGCTCCAATCCTCCCAAGAGCTTAGGCGGCAGTGCTGTCGTAGCTATCAAGGACTACACCACACTCGAAGACAAAGATCTTCGCACCGGCGCAGTCACCAAGATGGTCTTTCCCGACACAAGCAACGTTCTTCAATACTATACCGAAGACGGCACCAAAGTTTCGGTACGTCCCAGCGGCACCGAACCTAAGATTAAATTCTACATCGAAGTCAAAGGCAACATGAGCTCTGCAGCCGACTATGACCGCTGCGGCCGTGAAGCCGAAACCAAAGTAGAGGCCATCAAGAAAGACCTCGGCATCTAAGACACAAACGCCCAACTATACCATCAATGGGGGAAGCATCGCACTCTGCGGTGCTTCCCCCATTGATTATATAGTACACGCCACTCGTTATTTTAACAATTGTGAAACCACGCCCATACATAGCCAAATAAGTATAAACATCGCAGACACACAGCTTCACATATCAAGAAAATCAGTAAATTCGCGCTCACAAACACTTAGGACAAATCAAACAAAACATATAATACAAAAAAAAAAGCCCAACACGACACTATGAAAACAATAAGCATCGTTACAGCCATGGCGCTGGCATGCGCCGGCGCCGTGTCAGCACAAAACGCCCCCGCCTCGCGCATCATCACGCAAGACGACTTCACCCGCACTGCCCAGTCCACTGTCAACGGCGTAGTATCCGTCAAAAGCTACGCCACACCGCGTGCACAACGACAAATTCAGTCCGGTTCGGACTTCTTCTCCGACCCGTTTTTTGACTTTTTCTTTGGCAACCCCTACGGACAGCAGACTCCGCGTCGCCAACAGACACCGCGCGAAGAACCCAAGCAACGGCAGATAGGCCTTGGCTCGGGCGTAATAATATCAAAGGACGGATACATCGTCACCAATAACCACGTTGTCGACGGAGCCGAACGTCTCGAAGTCACGCTCAACGACAACCGCAATTTCAACGCCACCGTTGTCGGAACGGATGCAACCACCGACCTTGCGCTCATCAAAATCGACGCCCCCGACCTACACATCATCCCCATGGGTGATTCCGAAAAGCTCAAAGTGGGCGAATGGGTTCTCGCCGTGGGAAATCCCTTCGGATTTACTTCCACCGTCACCGCCGGCATTGTAAGCGCCAAAGCCCGCAATATCTCGGCCACAACCGGCACACGCTCCACCGGCATCGAATCATACATACAAACTGATGCCGCCGTCAACCAAGGCAATTCGGGCGGAGCACTTGTCAACCTTGCCGGGCAACTCGTAGGCATCAATACCGCCATATACTCTCAAAACGGTGCATACGTCGGATGCTCCTTCGCAATTCCAACCTCCATCGTTCAAAAAGTCATAAGCGACATTAAGCAATACGGCGCAGTACAACGCGCCTACCTTGGCGTCACATTCTCCGAAGTTACGCCCGAGCTGGTAAAAGAAAAGAAAATCCAAGGCACCACATCCGGCATATACGTACAATCAGTCGAAGATCGCTCGGCTGCACGCCGTGCCGGACTGCAGGAAGGCGATGTCATCATATCTTTGGCCGAACACCCCACGCTCTCCACTGCACAGATGCAGGAGGCCATGGCCAAATGCAGCCCCGGCGACACCGTCACCATCACATACTACCGCGACGGTAAAAAACATAGCGCACAAGTAACTTTGCGTAACAATCAGGGCGACACCACCCTCACACGCGCCGGGAGCGTCACCGACCTCGGATGCATATTTGCCAAAGTAGACAAAGACACTCGCGAACAACTTGAGATAAGCCACGGCGTACAAGTAAGCGAACTCTCTGACGGTCCGGTCAAAGACGCCGGCATTCGCCAAGGCTTCATTATCCTCAATGTCAACGGAAACGATGTTTCCACACCCGAAGACATAGAGCGCATCTACGACAATATAATCAAGACCGATGCCGACAAAGTTCTATTTATAAAAGGTGTATACCCCACCGGCAAACAAGCGTTCTACGCCGTACCACTCGGACAATAATAAGTTGAGACATCGCAACACTCAGCCAAGATCAGTGACGACAGTCACACGGCGTCATATAATTTCGTACGCAGAAATATGACAAACTGAGCAAGCGATCTTCGGATGGTAGCTGCAAATCCGGAAGGCAGCTGCGATCGACAATACATTATACCCAAAATTTCACCCTTGCCGCGGACCATTGCGGTAATGGTGAAATAGTTTTTTGTCCATTCTTGTCTACAATAGTGATACACACTGAATATCGATGAGAAGAATAATCGTTTAGCATAATTTAACCGCACAGGCATCATTTTTACTTTGGAGAGCTCAATAAAAATCCGTACCTTTGCACAATCTTTGGACTGAAGTACACAGTTATGAGACAACTCAAGATTACAAAATCCATTACCAACCGCGAAAGCGCCTCCCTCGACAAATATCTCCAAGAGATAGGTCGCGAGGAACTCATTACAGTAGAAGAAGAAGTAGAACTGGCCCAACGCATCAAGCAAGGCGACCGAAAAGCCCTTGAAAAGCTTACGCGCGCCAACCTCAGATTCGTTGTCTCTGTCGCAAAACAGTATCAGAACCAGGGGCTTTCGCTACCGGACCTTATCAACGAAGGAAACCTCGGACTCATCAAAGCCGCCGAAAAATTCGACGAAACACGAGGCTTCAAATTCATATCTTACGCCGTATGGTGGATACGCCAATCTATCCTACAAGCCCTTGCCGAACAATCGCGCATCGTACGACTTCCCCTCAATCAAGTAGGGTCGCTCAACAAAATCACCAAGGCACTCTCCAAGTTTGAGCAAGAGAACGAACGCCGCCCATCGCCGGAAGAATTGGCCGCACAACTTGACATACCAGTCGAAAAAGTGGCCGATACGCTCAAGGTGTCCGGACGCCACATCTCGGTAGACGCCCCCTTTGTCGAAGGAGAAGACAACTCGCTGCTTGATGTGCTCACCAACGACGACTCACCTATGGCAGACGCCACCCTTAACCAGGAATCTCTTTCGAAGGAAGTGGATCGCGCCCTGCATCAGCTCCATGAGCGCGAACGCGAAATTTTGAAAATGTTCTTCGGCATAGGCTGTCAAGAAATGACACTCGAAGAAATCGGCGCCAAATTCGACTTGACACGCGAACGCGTACGCCAAATCAAAGAAAAAGCCATACGACGCCTTAAAGGCCAACGTTCACGACTACTCAAGACTTACCTCGGTCAATAAACCGAACATCTGTCACGTCATACGACCGAATAATAGGCACATATATAATCCCGGGCTAATCACAGCCTGGGATTTTTGTCTGCCATACCATACTTTTTTTACCCCTCGCGACATTCAATTTTGTCTGCGCAGCCCATACTCAACGATACAACAAACAGAAGGCCCAATAGGCAGAAACGGGCAGATAAAAAAAGTAAACAATGCACGACCACAAAGCGTTCCTCCAAAAGGAATATAAGCTCTATAAGCGAACACATTCACGTAAAGCATACACACATTAGCGCAAAAACAGTGGAAATAAAGCCCAAACTATTGCACGCCAGCAAAAAAATCCGTACCTTTGCAACCGCTTTTCATAGCCCTCCCCCGTGTGATGGGAAATTAAGAGCAGCTTAATTTTTAGTAACACAAAACAACAACAAACAACAATGAAGACATTCCAACTTCAAGCCGAGCCCCGTACAGACCTGGGCAAAAAGGCAACCAAGGCACTGCGTGCCGAAGGCAAAATTCCCGTAGTCCTCAATGGCGGCGCCGCTGTCGAACTTCCCTTTACCGGCACTCTTGCTCCCGGCCAAAAGCTCGTTGAAATCGGCGACAACAAAGCACTGATTACTACAGACCTCGTTGTAGCGCAAGACGATGTACGCAAGCTTGTCTATACCCCCGACATCTTCGCTATCGAGCTCGACTTCAATGGCGGCAAAAAGATGGCCATCCTCAAGGATATCCAGTTCCACCCCGTCAAGGACACCATCCTCCACATGGACTTCCTCGAAGTTGACGACAAGAAACCTGTAATCATTCAAGTACCCGTCAAACTCGAAGGCCACGCCGAAGGTGTAAAAGCCGGTGGTAAGCTCAGCCTTTCGATGAAGAAGCTCAAAGTAAAAGCCGTCTACACCAACGTTCCCGAACGCCTTGTCATCAACGTCGACAACCTCGGCCTCGGCAAGACCCTCCAAGTAGGTGACATCCACTTCGAAGGCCTCGAATTGGTCAACGCCAAGAACGCCGTAGTATGCGCCGTACAGCTGACCCGCGCCGCTCGTGGTGCACAGGCAGCCGCTGCCGAATAATATATTCATAACCGATACCCGATATAGCAACGATGAAACATCTCATTGTTGGCTTGGGCAATATCGGCGATGAATATCGTGACACCAGACATAACATCGGTTTCAGAATATTGGACGCCTGGGCTCAGGCGTCCAATATTTCTTTTGAAACCGGACGTTACGGCGACATCGCACACGCACGCCTTAAGAACCAACAAGTGGTTCTGCTCAAGCCATCTACATATATGAATCTCAGCGGCAACGCCGTCCGCTATTGGAAAGACAAGGAGAATATCGACATCGACAACATCCTTGTACTCGTCGATGACATAGCCCTACCCTTCGGCGCCATACGCCTCAAGCCATCCGGCAGCGATGCAGGGCACAACGGTCTAAAGAACATTGCAGCCATGCTTGGCACGCAAAACTACGCACGACTTCGCTTCGGCGTAGGGAACGACTTTCCTCGCGGATGCCAAGTCGACTATGTTCTCGGACATTTCACACCCGAACAAGAAGAAGCACTTCCGGCACGCATAAACATTGCCGTTGAAGCCGCACAAGACGCCATACTTGCCGGGCTACAACACGCTATGTGCAACTATAACAATAAATAGCATTACTGCTCCAGACAACCGACACTTCGACAACTACAGTCCATTTCGACTCAATGTGAACGCTGCAAGCCATTACAACGGCACACTTTTGCGCGCAAGCATGAGCGACAAAATAGTGTAAAACTTTGGATGACCGAGGATTTATTAGTAACTTTGCACATCGGACAATCTGTACCGCGCGAACACAATGTCACGCGGTATGGTGTTTTTCGTAACAGACACGGACGACTATGCTAAAAAAATTCTTTATGTCATTCCTCGGCTCGATGGCCGCTATTTGGCTGTCGGTGATGCTACTATTCGTTCTTTCGATTGTATTCATTGCCGGACTTGTCGGATCAAGCCTCAAAAGTGTCGAGATAGCATACCACAGCATATTGCATATACATCTTGATGGGACCATCAGCGAGCACCAAACACCGCAAGACATTCCCGACCTCATCCTCAACGGCGAAACCAATACCACGACTTTTGAAGAGATCTTACGCTCGTTGGAATACGCCGCCACAGACAGCCGTATTGACGGAGTATACATCGACTGCGCAGGCAGCACATTAGGTTACGCCTCACGTGCAGAACTGCGCGAAGCACTTGCTCGCTTCAAAAAAAGCACAGACAAATGGGTCTTGGCCTATGGCGATGATTTCAGCCAAGGCGATTATTTCGTAGCATCAGCCGCCGATACGGTATACCTCAACCCTATGGGCACCCTTGACATCCACGGGCTGTCATCCTCCGTTCCCTATTTCAAAGACGCCTTAGACAAATTGGATGTCAACATCCAAGTATTCAAAGTGGGAACTTACAAAAGTGCCGTTGAACCATTCCTTCTTAATAGTATGAGCGAGCCTGCACGTATGCAGACCCAACTATTCCTCGACTCGATATGGAACTCCATTTCGGAAGGCATCAGCTTGTCGCGTAAGATGTCTGCTGGCGATGTATGTGCATTGGCCGACTCGCTTACCATGAGTCACAGCGCACAATGGTGCTTCAGTCATAAACTCATAGACAAAACCGCATATCGGCGCCAAGTCGAAGACGTCTTATGCGCGCTCACAGAGACCGAAAATCCGGAAAACCTTGAGTTAATATCCCCGGCCGAATATCTGTCAGATTATGTCGAAGCGACCTCGGCCACAGCAAACGACCGGCACATCGCCGTAGTCTTTGCCAACGGAGATATCACCGAAGACGGCAAAGAAGGCATTGTCGCATCCTCGCTTGTACCCGAGATACTAAGTCTGGCTAAAGATGAAAATGTCGTCGGAATGGTATTACGTGTCAATTCGGGCGGCGGCAGCGCTTTTGCCAGCGAACAAATATGGGACGCCGTACGTTATTTCAAGACACAGAATAAGCCTGTGTACGTTTCAATGGGCGACTATGCTGCTTCCGGCGGCTACTATATTTCCTGCGAAGCCGATCGTATATATGCCATGCCGCAAACTCTCACAGGATCCATAGGCATCTTCGGCATCGTTCCATCCATCGAGGGGACATTGGACAAACACCTCGGTATACACTTTTCCAGTGTAAGCACAGGGCCTGACGCTGTAGACATATCAATAGCCAAAGATATGACACCGAGGCAAAAAACCGAGATGCAGCGTGCGATACAACGCGGATATGAGACATTTGTAGGGCGTGTAGCCGATGGTCGCCACATTTCAAGAGATAGTGTCGATGCCATCGCACAAGGCCGCGTATGGGACGGCAATACAGCATTGCACATAGGACTTGTAGACAGAATAGGCTCGCTACACGATGCCATTGACGATCTGGCGCGTAAAATAGGCATAGCCCCTTCGGCTTATGCCACATATCCGGCCGCTGATATATCACCACTACAACAGCTGCTCTCTGCCGGTTTCGCCGGACAAAACGCCATACCCGAAGCGCTGAAAGCCAAAGCCGCTTGGAACGCCATACCGCCGACCGAAGCAAATAAAGCATTGAGGATGTTGGGACAAATTGTCTGTATGTCGCCTATACAAGCGCGTATGGAATGTATCACCCTCCAATAAACGAACGCCGACATAAAACACCACTCACCCTCAGGAGAGTCAAGCGATAAAGCAAGACACAACAGCGACACAAGACACCGCAGAACGACAAAGCAACACCAAATAATAGCATACCACAAAACGACAACGCAAGATGCGCAAATCCACATTAGCCAAACTCATACTGCTCCCGCTGTCTAAAATTTACGGCGCAGTGACGGCTGTGCGCAACCTGTGCTATAACTGCAATATTTTCAAGTCGTACTCCTTTGACGTCCCAGTGGTTTGCATCGGCAATCTCGCCGTAGGTGGCACCGGAAAAACGCCTCATACCGAGTATGTTGTGGCGGCCCTACGCGACCGCTTCAACATCGGAATACTCAGCCGTGGATACAAACGACACACCACCGGATTCGTAGCCGCCACTCCCCAATCGACGCCCAATGACATCGGGGACGAGCCATACCAGATATATCACAAATTCGGGCGTAAAATCACAGTGTGCGTATGCGAGGATCGCGTAGCGGGAATAAAGCGGATGCTTGCCGATGACCCGACTCTCAGTATGATCGTTCTGGACGATGCATTCCAACATCGTCGCGTCAAGCCTGACATATCGATAGTTCTCACTGAATACAATCGTCCGTATTTCAAGGACAAAATGCTACCTTACGGCCGCTTGCGCGAATCGGCTAAAAACATCACACGTGCCGACATCGTAATCGTTACCAAGTGTCCGAACAGCATACGACCTATCGACATCCGGACCTTCGGCAAACACCTCAACCTGATTCCGGACCAAGGCCTGTTTTATTCGCGCTATGCTTATGAGCAGACACGTCCGGTATTCGGCGGCACGCCCATACGATTGGATCAACTCACGACCAACGATGCCGTACTCGTCATTGCCGGTATAGCCAATCCGAAGCCTTTTGTACGCTACGTCAAGAGTTTTGACGCACATGTCAAGGTCAACGTCTTCGATGACCACCACAACTA
>CAKTOT010000053.1 GCA_934590135.1 uncultured Muribaculaceae bacterium | reverse complement strand
AGCAGGTATTGATCAAAATTTCTTTGGGGTAGATAATCTCATATGGTTCGCACCATATCGTTGTTGTTAATCAACTAAACTTAAATTAAACCCATTAAAATAAAAAAAACGAATAGTCATTAGTGATTATCGTAGGTCATCGATACGCGCAATACTACAGGTACTTATCCCCGTAGGCTATCTTGGCATCGTTGACCATCTGCTTGATTCGCTGCTCCTCGGATTTGGGACAGATAAGCAGCACATCGCCCGAATCGGCCACGATATAATCGCGCAACGAATCGCATACCACAAGCTTATCATCAGCCACGGCAAAGATATTGCCCGTGGAATTGTAAGCTAGTACAGCGCAGCGTTGCGTGACATTGGCATCGCGGTTCTTGGGCGAATTGTCGTACAATGCACTCCAAGTACCCAGGTCGTTCCACCCGAAGTCGACACGTTGTACGTATACGTTCTGCGCCTTTTCCATGACGGCATAGTCTATGGATATAGAGGGGCAGGAGGCAAAATTGGCGGCGATAAAGGCATCTTCTTCCTCGCTCTTGGCATAGGATACGGCGGTATTGTCAAAGACCGCCGCCACCTCGGGCGAGTAGGCTCGCAACGCGGTGAGGATAGCCTCGGCCGTCCATACAAAGATGCCGGAGTTCCAGAAAAATTCGCCCGAATCGACAAATACACGCGCCAAGTCCTTGTCGGGTTTCTCGGTAAAGGTCTTGACCTTGGCAAAAATACCCTCGGCGGTATCGATACGTTCGCCTTGTTGGATGTATCCATATCCTGTCTCGGGACGCGAAGGCACAATACCCAACGTCAACAAAGCATCGCGATGCTCCACAAAATCGAAAGCGCGGAGTATGGCGGTCTCAAAATCGCGCTCGCGCGTAATCAGATGATCACTGGCGGCAACAATCATCGAGGCCTGAGGATCGCGTGCATATATATGATGTGCAGCCCATGCAATACACGGCGCGGTGTTGCGGCGTGCCGGCTCGCACAAAATATTCTGTTGCGGAATTTCGGGCAATTGTTCGCGCACCAAAGGCAGGTAGCGGTCGTTGGTAACCACGACTATATTGTTTGTCGGAACAATATAGCGCAGGCGGTCGGCGGTCATCTGCAACAGCGAGCGCCCCGTACCGAAGAAGTCTATGAATTGTTTGGGACGGTCCTGTCGACTATAGGGCCAGAAACGGCTGCCTATGCCGCCACACATAATCACCGCATAACGATGCGACGGCGTGCCTTGCCCGTTGGGGGTGTATCCCATATTGGATGTAGTGGTCATATCTAAGTATTGTGTTTTTTAGATGCTGAGTCAGGCCCTTGGCGGGGGACGCATCCGAACGCCGAGACATCAGAGCGTGCCGACAAGTTCCGTAGTTTCGACCGCTAAGTTAATGCATTTTTTTCATTCGCGCAAACCGTCAAGCATAAAAAAAAAGCCCTCGAAAACAACGAAGCAGACGCATCGATGTATTTCGATGCGTCCGCCTCGTCATATTATATCGTCATACGGTGCAATGCGTCTGGCACTGCATCCGCGTACATCGTTATTACAATTCGAGTTTGGTGTATTCCAAGCCCCATGCTTCGGCTACGGCGGGGAATGTAACCTTGCCGTCTACCATATTGACGCCCTGCGCCAGAGCGGCATCTTCGCGGCATGCTTGACGCCAGCCTTTATTGGCCAGGCGAATTGCATAAGGCAGCGTGGCATTGGTGAGCGCCAGCGTGGAGGTGCGGGGCACGGCGCCGGGAATGTTGGCCACTGCATAGTGTACAACGCCTTCGAGGGTATAGATGGGCTCGGTGTGTGTCGTGGGGTGCGAGGTCTCGAAGCAGCCGCCTTGGTCGATGGCAACGTCTACCATAACGGTACCGGGACGCATCAGCTTGAGCATATCGCGGGTAACCAGCTTGGGCGCTTTGGCTCCGGGGATGAGGACGCTACCGATTACGAGGTCTACATCGGGCAGCTGGCTCTCGATGTTATGACGTGAGGAGTACAGAGTCTTCACGCGAGGCATGGTTTCGGCTACGTGGCGCAGCGTGGGCAGCGAGATGTCGGTGATGGTGACATCGGCACCCAGACCGGCAGCCATCAGAGCGGCGTTGCGGCCGACTACGCCGGCGCCAAGCACCAGCACCTTGGCCGGGGGAACGCCGGGGACGCCTCCCAGCAGCATACCTTTGCCGCCTTGGGGTTTCTCGAGGAAACGTGCGCCTTCCTGTATGGACATACGTCCTGCAACTTCGCTCATCGGCACAAGCAGAGGCAGCGAACGGTCGGCAAGACGTACGGTCTCGTAAGCGATGCAGACGGCACGCGATGCAATCATGGCATCAGTAAGTTCGCGGTCACTGGCAAAGTGGAAGTAGGTGAACACCACTTGGTCTTTTTTGATGAGCTTGTACTCGGGTTCGATAGGCTCTTTAACTTTGACTATCATCTCGGCGATGTCATAGACGGCTTCGATGGTGGGCAGAATTTGGGCTCCGGCGGCGATATACTCTTCGTCATCGAAACCGCTGCCTTCTCCGGCGGTATGCTGCACATACACGGTGTGTCCGTTGTGTACTAACTCAGCTACGCCGGCGGGGGTCATAGCAACGCGGTTCTCGTTGTTTTTGATTTCTTTAGGTACTCCGATAATCATTGTCGTACGGAATTAGATTGTGTTTTTATGTTTGTTTGGGTATCTGGTTGTAAGTTTTTCAGTTTTGATGTCCGGCGCGGGGTTTGGATTTTATGTAGTGATTACTTATCCACCGGGACGACAATATATCCGCCGGGGGCGAGGGTGACGTCCGTATTCTTTGAGCCGGAGGCTTCATCTTGCGCCGTCATAAAGTTCGCAGCCGAAATATTTGACGCCATAATATTGCGCGAGGTGACGACATCGGACGGCAACGTCACCGTTGCATCGGCTTTGCCGAGATTGACGCATACGATGGTCGAGGACGCGGCATCGGGGTTTGTGCGGCGAAACATCAGCACATCTTTGTTGCCGGTATCTATGGCCTCGAAGCCGGCCGCTGCGCCGGCGCGAAGTTCGCGACGATTATGCTTCAGCATCGTAAGCGTCTCATAAAACGAGGTTACGTCCGGATTGGAATCAAAGTCGGGCGCGGTGTCCTTTTCGAAGAATTGCAGGGCACGATTCATTCCGACTTCCTGGCCGGTGTATATCAACGGCATTCCCGGAAGGGTGAATGACAGTACGGCCATCGCCGAGGTCAGACGCCCATAGCGTTGAAACTCGGTGCCTTCCCACGAGTTGAGGTCGTGATTGGTAATCATATTCATCAAGTAAGCATCGCCCGGGAATTGGGCACGCTGCTCGTGTACAAGACGCGCAATGTCTATGGCGTGCTTTTCGTTAAATTTGCGCGGTGCATCCGCCCCGGGAGATACAAAGGTGTATTCGCCGGCGGTGGCGGCCACGGCATTGAAGAGGTCTTTCATAGGCCAGTTGTAGGCCATATCAAAGGCATGCTCGGTAAGGTCGGCATTTGAGGCCTCGGCAAGCATAAACAGATCGGGGTGTATACGTTGCAACTCGGCACGCGCCTCATTCCAGTAGTCGGTGGGGACTTCCATGGCCACATCGCAGCGGAAGCCGTCTATCCCGGCTTTCTTAAGCCAAAAGGCCATAGCATCGGTCATAGCGCGACGCGTGGCCGGATTTTTATAGTCTAATTTGTAGACGTCGGTCCAATCATATGGTCCGTACATTTCGCCCTTGGCGTTGCGTGCATAGTACTCGGGGTGTGTCTTGACCCAGGCGTTGTCTCGTCCGGTATGGTTGGGCACCCAGTCAATGATGACATGCATACCATATGCATGTATGCTGTCTACCAAAGCGCACATATCGTCCATGGTGCCAAACTCGGGATTGACGCCATAGTAGTCGCGCACGGCATAGTAGCTGCCGAGTGTACCTTTGCGCCCGTCCTCGGATATGGGGTGTATCGGCATCAACCATAGTATGTCCACGCCGAGGTCGCGCAGCCGCGGCAAGTGGCGCGCAAAGGCTTTGAATGTCCCTTCGGGCGTGTATTGACGCACATTGACTTCGTAAATGACTGCGTTACGGCTCCATTGGGGATGGCGTACCGTAGTGGGGGCGACCGGTGCGGCGGCAGCGGGCGCTATGCCGAAGATGGCGGCAATTATAACGGCGAAGATGGATTTCATGACATTCTACGTTGTGTCTATATGATAGGACGGGGAGGGGGGGGGTGATGTTGCGGGGATGTCAACCGCGTAGCATATCGATGTCAGTCGACATGCAGCGGAATTACGCGGTGTATCGAGTGGTCAAGTGAAATGAGGGTCTCGGTACCTACTACGCCCTCAATATTTTGAATCTTATTGTTGAGCAGATCCATAAGATGCTCATTGTCGCGTGCATAGAGCTTTATAAGCATGGTGTACGGACCGGTGGTGAAGTGACACTCAACAATCTCGGGTATCTTTTCCATCTTGGGAACCACTTCGCGATACAGGGCGCCACGCTCGAGGTTGACACCGACGTATGTACATGTCGAGTAGCCGAGCTTCTTGGGATTCACCGTATATCCGGAGCCGGTGATGACTTGCATATCTATAAGGCGCTGGATGCGCTGGTGGATGGCGGCGCGGCTCACTCCGCATTCCAAGGCTACATCCTTGGAGGGAATACGCGCATTTCGCATTATAATACTGAGTATTTTGCGGTCAAGGTTGTCGATCTTTTCCATCGTATTATTGTGTTTCGTTGTTTCTACGGATAATATTCGCTTCCGAATTGCGGCGGATGATTCACGCTTGTTCGGATGTGGCAAATTTACGATTATTTTCGGAAAACAAGGGCTTATCCCCACTTTTTTTGAAAAAAATTTTGTGGTTGCACGTTTTTTCATTGACAAAGGGTCAAAAATCGCACTTCGCAAAAGGCGGCGCGGAGGGGCGTACTGCAATCTGCACACCTCTCCGCGTCTATAATACGTCCGCGTCTATAATACGGGTCGATATTTATTTGCCGCGAACTTGAGTCTATTTGCCCACAGCAGCGGGGCTGTCCTCGCTGACCACCTCGATGTCAACAATCATCCACTCCATAGGTCCTACGCCGGCTTGTGCCAGTCCGGCAGGCCCGTATGCCAAGTCAGCGGGTATATAGAAGCGACCTTTGCCGCCGATGCCGAGCATCTTGATGGCTTCGATATAGCCTTTGGCAAGACCGCGCGGAACAATAACTTGCTCGGTGTCGGTACTTTGCCATACATCGCCGTTGACGTGGCGAGATTTCATATTCAGACGCAGATGTGCCTGTTCGGATATGGTGCCTTTGCCTTTGGTCTCGATCAGGGCTACTATACCGCTTTCGGTCTTCACCGCTCCGGGATTGTTCTTGAGCGCGGTTGAGGCGGCAGCGGCTCCGGTGCGGTCGTTCTTGACTGCTTCGGGAGACTTGCGCACGACATCAAGGCGGCGTTGTTCTGCCTTGGCGGCAACGCCTTGTATCAGAGCGCCCAGCGTCTCGCCGTCGGCCTGTATGCGCGTAATATCTACGCTATCTGCAAGCAGACTTGCGCGCAGAGCTTCGAGCATTTTGCCGCGATCCAAGGAGACGCCCATCTTCTCATATTCTTCCATATCTCCGAGAATACGCATAGCGCCGCCCACACCGGAGAGGAAGTCGTTGCTATGTTTTTCGCTGAGAAGGTATTGTAGTCCGGCAAGATATTCTTCTATGTCGAGGGTATCACCGGTCTCGCGAGCGTAAGCGTCAAGCTGGCTCAAAATGTTTCCGCCGATGGTGCGTCCGTAATAAATCATAATAGAGTCATTGGTCTCGTTGCTGACGACGCTGTCGTTGTGCTCGTCCGAGGCCGACCCGCTGCCGCAGGACACGACGGCAGTAGCGCCGGCGGCGACAAGCATTAGGGTGACGATTGTCTTTTTCATATCTATACGTGTTGTTTTGTTTGTTATGCGCTTTTATGCGGCACAAAGTTACGGCTTTTCTGTCGCAAGTGTATTGTCTGTTATGCAAATAATTGTTTAAGGCCGGCATGTATCCGTGCGCGGGCGCAGCCTAAGTCCACGAGGGATTATGCGAGGCGGGACATCGGCTGGCGGACAAGTCGTGTACTGCGGTGGCACACTCGGCAGCGGCGTGGCCATAGAATTCGGCACGCGCGGCGTCTATACCGCCGTAGATCACAGCAAGCAAGCGGTAGGCACCGAGCATCTCCATGGCACTGCGCACGGCATCATCATCGGCGTCTGCATCGCTACATTCGGCGCTTACGGCCGCAAGGATCGCCGGAGCGCATCGCTCCATGGCCGAACGCAAGCCCACGTCTACACCGGAGGCATCGACACTGACATGTGTCTGCAAGGCATCTACGGCAAGCGCGGTTTCTATTATATCATTGATGGTTAGCATTGTTTTCGAGTATTTGATGTTAGGTAAATACATTTGGCATAAATAATCTCGTCAGACTTCAGCTTCGGCGTAGACGTAGCGCAAAAGCAAGAGCCAGCAACGACGGAGTGCCGGAAAGCATACTATCATGCAGGCGGCGACGCACTTCGTCAGCCAGAATCCGGCGTCCTTGTTCGGGACGAAAGTAATATCGCGGAGCGCCGTTGTCGGTAAGCACATCGGCCACGGCACGCGGTATCGAGGCGCGCGGGTGACGGGCGCGATATTCGTCTACGGCACGGCGCAGGGCCTCGGAGCGTTGCATACCTATGCCGTCTTCGTCGCGGCATATATTACTGCAGCCGTATATCAGGCGTAGCGCACGATTATAGGACAGGTAATACCCGGCGGCCGGAGTGTATATGGCGCGGCGTACTATCACATCAACATTAACACGCCGCCCGTGCCGCAGATCGGCGTCGGCCATACGCAGGCACAAGTCGGCAAAGGCGCGGTTGCGTTGTAAGGTGAGCGTCTTCATGGCTGTGTCGCGTTTGTGTCGTTCATAGTCTTCTCCCTACCGACTCTCTTATCCGTACCCGTGCCGACAGTAGCTCTCTTCACGGCATCAGCGGCCGAGGGCGCGCAACCTTCTATCGGAACGGTCGTTGCAGGCGCGTCACGTCCGCACAGCAGGATGCGGCGGTCGCGGTCGGACAGAAAGGACTCGAAAGTATCGAAAATATCGGCAAGGGCTATGGTGGAGTTGCGTACCTGCGCATCGAAGAGCCCGGCACCGCCGGCGGCATTGGTGGATTGACCCAGCAGGGCATTGCTGACACCGCTGACATCTTCAAAAAGCTTCAGTTCAAGCGACAGCAATTGATGCGCCCCGGCATCGGCTCCGCTGCCGGTTATCTGTGTGGGCAAAGTCTCGCCGCGCCCCATCACGGGAATGACGCCGTCGGTACGGCTCCATCGCTCCGCTATTTCTTCCCAAGAGACCAGGGGCGACTTCTGTGCCATAGGAAACAACAGAACGCCCTTGGCACTGGCACCCATCATCTTGTCTATGAGCACCACAAGCCGGTTGATGTATTTCTGCTGCTCGACAACGTCTTCGACAAACGAATGGACCTCGCCGTCGGTCAGCGGATAGTATTTGATGGCAAAGGGATGCGAGCCGTGGCCGTAGGGGCTGTGATATTGTTCCAACAGGGTGCCGTCGGCCTGCATCCAGCGGCAGTGCCATCCCATGGAAATATCGGTACCGCAAGATGCCACAGCGCTGTCCAAAGTCCAAATCTCAATGACGCGGCAGTATCCGCTGCGTGCTCGCGCAAAGTCTTCGCTCGAAGAGTCGCGCACCAGCGGCTCGGCCGGAATGCCGTCGCCACCGGCCTCGGCTCGCGCCCGTTGCAGCAGCGCGGCCATGCGCACACGGTCACCGCGACCGAAGCGCGCGGCCAATTCGACGGGCGTCATCTCGTGCAGCATCCCCACCAATCGAATGTCGTGACCGCGCGGATCGCTGAAGGCATTGACAAAGAAATCGCGCGGACTGACATTGTCCACCCATACGGCACTACCGACGGGCACGCGGTTCTCGCGGCTCACGCGTTGGATGGCACAGCCGCTAATCAAAAATTCTTCGAGCATACGTGCATCAAGTTCGGCAAGGCTGTTGAGCCGCGCTCCCAGTGCCGGATCATCGTAACGACGGCTCTCGGAAGCCATAGTGCGCCAGCGCCCGACGATGGTCTTGACCAAGCGGCGTATCAAATTGTTGGTCAACGGCGGACGCCCGCCGGCAGCCATAAGGTCGCCCTCTCGCACCATGGCACCGCGACTGTCGCACACCATATCGCCCCATTGGTCTCCGTAGGTAAACCGCTTGTAGCGCATACGGCGCCGACGTAGGTCGCATTGCGCCGAATAAGCATCGCGCGCGGCGTCCAGTACATATTTTTCTATATTGTTTGTCATCGTATTTTTTTCGGTTATTTTGAAGGTTCGTGTTTTATGTTTTATCGTCCGAGCTGCTATGGCTTCCGGTGTCATACAAATGTGCTCAGATCAACATTGCCGGGGATGGTTGTCAGCGCAGACTCGTCCAAGATGTAGGTCTCATCGCCGGGATCGACAACGGCCTGCGCATCACTGATTACGGGCAGAGTCTCTGCTCCGTCGGGGCCGGCGCCGCACGTCACAATCAGGCTTTGACCCCTAACGCAGGCGCGCGGCGGGATATATGCGGACGCGCCCCATGGATTGGCACGACGGCGACGGTAACGGGTCGCGACCTGCTCGGAAGTATTCTCGGTGTCGGGTACCACCATCGAGGTGCCGCAGTCATCGGTGATATTGAAGCGAAGCAATCGACGGCAGGCCAGAGGAAGCGCGGCGGTATACACGCCGAAATCAAGGCGGCGCAGAGAAATCTGCGAGGAAATGTCGGAAGTGGCCACAAGTGCCTCGTCTCCCGTATCGAGTAGACGAAGATACCATTGCCGCATACGCAGCGCCAATTGGGCTTCGGTGTCTATGCTGTCCCATTGCTCGAGCGAAACAGCGGCGGCGGTGGGTTCAAGCCCCTGGGCACGTCGCCACAACGACAGCATCTGTGCTTGTGTCAGTGTGATTTTCATCGTATCGGATATTGTGTTTTGCCTTTAGTCTGTAATTATTGCCGTAAGTAGGCTTGAGGCCGTTCGGATCTCGGCCGTGGCGGTGCGCCGACACTATAACTTGGAATTGTCGGCGCACCTTGCGGCTTGATGTACCCTCCCGCCCTACCCTTTGGCAGGGATTATTCGTTGGCCACTACGCGCATATGGGTGGCGGGATGACGCAATACAAGGCAACTGGCCTCGGTCAACACAACGGCATCGGTATTGCGAAGACCGCTACGACGCAGGTCCAAAGTCTCGGCATGGAAGGGTACATGGCAGTACTTGGTCATATAGTCGGGGTCGAGAATTAACCCGTCGTTACTGTGTCCGCATTGATCGAAAATCTCGCTATGCACCACATACAGCGTACCGAAATTGGAGCATATCTCGCGGAACTCGATACCCCAACGTGTATAGGTCTGACCGGCGCTGATCACCTTGTCATACTGCAGATTGGAGAGTTCTTGTATCAAGCCCGAACCTCCGATAAGTATCTTGCGGCAGGACCCGCCGTTGCCGGTAAAGGCGCGACGACACATATTGACCAGTACGGCGCGGTCCATGGCACCGGGGGTGTAGTTGAACTGCTTGTCGGTCTGGCCCCAGATGCCGCCGGTGAGGTATATAGTCTCTTTCTTGACGGGATCATACAGCTGGGAACGGGTGCCGAAGATGAAGTTTTTCTCCATGCCCATACGCATATCGATGACGGCCACTTCTTCCTGGTCGGAGAAGTCCCAACCGACTTCTTTATTGGCAAGTTTCTGGAAAGTGGATTGCTCGACTTGCATCTTGAATATCTGACAGTTGTTGGTATTTCGCTTGGGCAGTGCCTCAAACTGGGCGGTCTGCACATCCAATTCGGCGGCGGCACGGCCCATACGCACGACTTTTGCGCCTTCTTCAACATCGGGTATGTCGGCGTGCGGCTTGTTGTCCGAGCCGGTCTTGATGTCTGCATTGACGATGCGACACAGCACGCCCTTGGCATCGCCTGTACTGATGACATAAAGCATCAGTGCTCCGGCAACAGCCACGCCGTCCACCTTGTACGACACCTTGACATCGGGCAGCATAAGGGTCTCGCTCACCGAAAATATGGCATCGCAATCGGTGTGAACATAGACGTTGGCGGCATCGTCTTCTACGATAGTATCTGTCGCACCGAAGCCGGTGACCAACGATGCATCTACGGGCTTGACATCTACGGCATAGTAGCTGACTTTCATGGATGCGCAGTTGCGAGCGCCCGCACAACGTGACAGCTGGTCGACAGGCGTGGCCATGGGACGAATTTTGACGATACGTTGGTCTACATCGTTGCGCAACAGCCCGGGCGCAGAGGCCTCGGTGATGGCGGTGGTGAGCGGTGCGCCGCTGACTTGCGTGCCATAGGCGCTTTGGTAAGTGTTTGTACTCATAGTAGTTGTAATTGAATTTTGGATTGTGAATAAATTGTTTGGTTATTATATGTCCGATCTCGGGTGACGCGGACGTTGTGTCTTATCGGCCGATAAGCGTGTTTTTCTTCGGTGTGTTTTTCGGTAGTATCGGATTTGTATCAGGTAAGGAAGATCAGTCCCAGAAGCCGCGACGTGGATTGCAAAGGAAGGTGGGAACGCTCGCGGCTTGCTCGGGCAATCGAGCAACGGAGCTTACGGCGGCAGGCGCATCACTTTCGTGTATCTCGGTCTCGGCTGTCGGCTTGGGACGGATATCGGGCACGGATTCGCCTTCTCGGGCGGGCAGTGTGATGCCGTAGGCGCGGCCGAAGGCTTCTGCCGTATCGACACCGGTATGTATGTCTACCAAGGCGTGGGCGAGGCGCGCGTCTATGTCCATAGCGGTAACGATAGCTTTGATAACTGCGGACATATCGGCCTTCGGGGCCGTAACTTTGTCGGCTACCGATGTCGCATCGGGGTTGTCTACACGGACTATCGGCGCGGTGATCGGCGTCAATCGATCTTCGCCAGGGTCAAGAGGCGGAATTTTTCCGGCAACATTGCCGTCGGACTCGGGCTGTGTCTGAGTGTCTTCGGACTGCGTGGTCGCGACAAAGGCGGCTGACACGCCCGGTGCAGCGGGCATGAGCGGTACATCGGACACGGTCGGTGTGACAGAAACATTCGGTGTGGCGGGTACGGTGGACGGCTGTAGCTTCTCGACTGAAGCGGCAGTGCCCGAGACTGCGGTCTTGTGTTTTTCGTTTGTTTTCATCTTTGTTTTTTGCTTAATTGATAATTGGTGTTTGATTGTTACGCCGCAAAGTTACAGCAACTATTTTAATTGACAAAACACAAATTTAATATTTAACATTATTTGGCATTTCACCAATTTTACTACTACAAGTACTCTCATGGCAGAATATATACACACCATATCATTCGGCCTGATTATCTGGCATTTATCGCACTCAACACATAAATACCCATCGATTCGGCCCGCCGATACGGAAATATTCGCTACCTTTGCACACTCAATAAGGCATTTCACAATAAACGGCAATATAGTTTTCGCTATATTTGTATTTATCCAATAGGGCAATCACATTATGAACAACACTATGTCATTCACCACACTGCGGCGCAAAGCCGATTTGCTTGTGCGTACGGGCGTATTATTGATGGAGTGCGGAGCGGACACCTCGCGCATCATGCGCACAATGACACGCCTGGCGGTACATTTCGGCATACCGCAGGAAAGCATACACATAGATGTGCGATGGAGCCTCGTGGCCGTCAATATCAGCGATGCAACCCATTCGGTATATAAGTCTCAGAAGGTGCGACATCACCGCATCGACATGAATACTATGGCCGTTGTCAGCAAGTTGTCCTGGCGCGCGATATCGCATAATTACGATGTAGTACATTATGCCGCACACTTGAAGGACATCGAGCGCGGCATCGGCGGCACTTACGCTCCGTGGTTGCTATGCCTGTGCGCAGCCATGGCCTGCGCCGGATTTTGCCGAATTTTCGGCGGCGGATGGGACGCCGCAGCCATCACGGCTATGGCAGCCGTACCGGGCTACCTCTTACGCCGATGGCTCAATACCACAAGCATAAATGTCTATGTCATCATAGCCACGGCGGCAGCTGCCAGCACCTGCTGTGCCGCGATGCTTATAGCTCTCACCGGCTGGGACACGGGCGGTTACCCGCTATGCGCCTGCACGTTGTTCATCGTCCCGGGCGTACCGCTCATCAATTTTGTCTCGGATATGCTCGACGATCACCTCATGGTGGGTGTGTCGCGCGCGGTGAATACGCTGATGATTGTAGCAGCAATGTCTTTCGGCATTGCCATAGCGTTGCGTCTGATTTCGCCCACAATGCCGGACGCCATCGACCGCATCATGGCGCAGAGTATCTCGGGCGGCACCTCGTACGCGGCCGCGGCATTGGCCGGTGCTATGGGCGCCACGGGCTTTGCCTCGATATTCAACATCCCACGCCGGGCATTATGGGTTGTCGCCTTAGGTGGCGCAACCGCCGTCAGCATCCGCACATTCGTAGCCTCGACACTGGGTCTGGGTCCGGCTCTCGGGGCCTTCGTAGCAGCTGCTGTCATTGCCATCTTAGCCATCAAGGTGGTACACCTCGTACACGTTCCGATGAATGTCATCACAGTGCCTTCGGTCATCGTAATGGTTCCGGGCGTACTCATGTACCGCGCACTTATGACAATAATATATATGCACGGCGTGGTGGGCGAATTGACTCAAGCCGTATACAACGGCGTGCAGTCGGCGCTAATCATCCTATGTATCGCCTTAGGCGTAGCCGTACCCACCATCTTTGCCCGCCGACACATCAACAGCCGCCGCCAGCGCCGCGTCGAGGCTCTGGCTCTGGCTGCCCAACGTCGCAATCCCTTCATCGACGAGCAGCAACGTTAAGCGTGGTCGCCGATTCGCTCAGCCAAGAAGCCCAAGAAGACAAAACCGCTCCGGCAATAAGCGAACCTCTGACACTCTATGCACAACGATTAGTCGCGCCGGATAGCATCGGCAATCTGCCCTTGCTAATAGGGGCGAGTAATCGGGCGTGAGATATATTATTCGGACGTTTGTTTATCAGTCATCTGCCGGCGATTGTGGCGCGTATGGATACCACTCCCAGCGTTTATAAAAGTTGCTATCGCCAAGGCATATAAGTTTGTCTATAAGCTCCAATGTCGTATGAATCTTTTTCAAATCTGTCGGTAAATTCCCCTCGTCAGGTCTAAATCGCAATTGCTCACATGAATAATACACCGTTTCTCCATCAATGACAAGCGCATCTTCATACAGATCTGTTTCGCTTGTGCCATAGATGTATGTATAGTCGATGGCTGATGCCAAGCTGTCTATGATTCTTAAATCAGCTGACGTTACAGGTATTGTTTGTATCGTTTGATTATGACAAACTTTTTCTCGAACATAATATAACGTGTCATCAATAAGTTCGAAGGAGTATAAATCAGAATAATATTTTATGTGATGATGTGTCGCGGTTTCATCATCTTTCAATTCCGTATCAGAATTACGGCATGAGGCTGCTGTTTGCAACAGCACAAGCGCTATTAACGGCAAAAGGACTTTCATATATCGCTGTCTTGTATAAACTTATCAAACGACTCAATCAATACTTTCACACTCGGAATTTTACCATATTTATTCTCGAGCAAGATGGCTTCTTTGTGACTTTGGAGGGTGGTCGCATCTATATTTGACGTATTGCCTTTACGTCGTGGAATGAGCAACTCTCCTTCATATTCAACAAGTCTACAAGACTCAATTGGATCACTTAGATGCGCAAGTTCGTCCTGTGCCAACAGTATATGCTTATGTATATACTCTGCACAACTATCTGCTATTGCCGAACTTAAGGTGTCCGTTTCACCTGTTTTTTTATGCGTATTTACCGTAATAATCCGGTCTTTCTCAAATGTCAAATACACCGCTATTGAATCTGCCCAACTATCCAAAGAAAAGTACACCGGCATCTCCGAAGAGCGAGAGTGGGGCTCTTCCTGCACCTCTTGCCGCCCTTTGCTACATCCCGACAATACAACAGCGATACTCACTGTCGCAATGCTTCGCATCAAAGCTTTAACAAACTTATTGTTCACCATAATTCAATCTGTATCCTAATAGTTGTTCTCGTCTTATGTCATTTTCTGTAATATCACCGGGGTATACGTACAACAAACCAACAGTGCGTAATTCCTCCGGGGTAGCTTCCACTTTAATTGGCATATCCTGAAAATAGTATAAGTATTTTTCTTTTGGTTCTTTAGATCGTGTTCCCTCTATTGAATGCAAAGCATGTATAAGTTCATGTGCAATACAGATATGAGATGGGATGTTTTGTTTGGTTGGCTTACGACCTGCTGCATTAGATGTCGTAACATCAACTTTTTGAGTAGATGAATAATTTACTCTAGCATCACTGCCGGTGCCATTTGTCGAATTTTCATCGTTTATCGCTTTATGTCTGAACGTATTAGTTTTATCTCTTGAGAGTTGGTCGTAGGTTATGGTCACATTTTTAGACGAAGTATTTAGCCTACGAATAAGACTTGTACCTGCAGTGTGTTTACCTTTGCCGAGTTTTGCGATTTTGATCATTCTGCGCCCATCGCTTTGTGTTTGATACACCAATTTGTCGTCGGTGAGACGTTGCAAGTCAAGCAAAACCGTGAATATTTGCTTGAGGTTCATGTCTTGTGATAGGTATATTCGCGCTCCCGAGGGGTCCGTGTAGCGGATGGGGTTGGCGGCACAGAAGGCGTAGGGGGATAGGTGGTAGTATTTTTCGCAGAGGGGGTCGATGGAAGTGAAGATGGTGGCGGCGGGGAGGTAGGTGCGTGCGCCGTAGAGGTATTCGTCCAGAGCGTCTTGCGTCATCAGCTCTTTGCCGCCAAAAAGATAGGCGTTTGTGGTGGGAGAGGATGTGGCTGTGAGGTTTCTGGGCGCTCTATGTGGTTCGCCGTAGGGGTAGTAGGTGGCGGACTGGACGAGGAAGCCGTTTTCGTCTATGACGGCGATGTTGCTGCCGAGGTAGTCGGTGACGTA
>CAKTOT010000052.1 GCA_934590135.1 uncultured Muribaculaceae bacterium | reverse complement strand
AGCGCTTTCGTAGCGAAGCGGAGAAAGACATCGCGCAGCGCTTTCGTAGCGAAGCGGAGAAAGACATCGCGCAGCGCACACTTGGATGTCGAATGCTATTGTTTCCATAATTCCTGCCGTTCTCATTACTCTCTGCATCCCCGATAGCTATTAGGCCGTTGTATCGCTGCTCGGAAATGTTTACCTTTGTAGTCCCGAAAGCGCTGACGGAGGTTGCAAATGCTCCGTCAGCGACAGCTAATGTGCCGCCAAGTGTGCGGTGCGACACTTTTTGCCGAATACAATGGACGAGACTTACGACATATTTATCAGCTACTCAAGCCGTGACTGTGAGACGGTGCATGCTTACGTGCAGGCACTCAAGGATGCAGGGTACAAGGTGTGGTTTGACCGCGATGGGTTGTATGGCGGGGCTGAGTTCTCCGAGGTTATTAACCGAGCCATTGCAGCGTCGCGCCTCTTTGTGTTTTTCTCGTCCGAGAATTCCAATAAGTCGCCGTGGACTACGGGCGAAGTTTCGTTGGCTGTTAATAAGCATAAGCCGATACTTCCGGTGCGCTTGGACGGGTCGGAATACAACGTAAGGTATGAGCTGATGCTCGTCCCTTTGCAATATATCGACAGCTTCGGGGGCAAGACGCCCGAGACGACGCAGAAGTTGCTGGAGGGCGTCGCTATTATGCTTGCCGGGGGGCAGCTTCCGCAGCCTCCGGGTGGGTTCGCAGGCGAGTATAAGAGGGCGTGTCTGTGCTTTTCGGGCGTTCTGTCCGTGCTTATGGCCTTGGGTATGATGCTGTTTAGCGGCGAATTTCACATAAATATTTCGCTGTCGCTGTTTGTCGCCACTATGGCGGCCGCGATATGTTTCGCTGCCTCGGCGTATATCGTTTTGGGCGATAAGAAATGGCGTCAAAGGCCGTTATCGATAAATCTATTTTACCTTGCGTCCACGATGTTTTTTCTGTCTTATGCCGTCTCGGCTTTCGGGCTTTGTTTTGTCGGATCCAAGATTGTGATGCTCAATGCTCCCAGCCTTATAGACGCCGGTTTTGCACTATTTGCGCTCAATCGACTTATGGCCTTCAAACGCTATGGATATATACTATTATGGCTTTGCGCAGCCGCCTTTACCATAGGTAGTTACGTGTGGCTTAAGGTCTGGATAGCTCCGGCAATCATTGCTCCTGCGGCTTGCGTTTGTATGCTGGCGTTGACTGCCATCCTTCGTCGCCGCCACGTCGGCCGCTCCTTCTGGGACAGCCTCTCGTAATACAGCTACAGCAGAAGCTCTGGCTCAAGCAGAAGCTCTCAGTCTGACATGTGGAGATAAAATAAAAGAGTCAAAACCATACCGGTCTTGACTCTTTGGGTGATCCGCCTGGGGTTCGAACCCAGGACCCCAACATTAAAAGTGTTGTGCTCTACCAACTGAGCTAGCGAATCTCGCTATGGAGGCATCGCCGCGGGCGATGTTGTCCCTCAAAAGCGTTGCAAAGGTACGATGTTTTTTTGGAACGGCCAAATTTTTGGCCAAATTTCACCGAAAAAAATTTTTGTGGTAAATTTGCGGGCGGAAAAATCGTGCGCTCAAGGGCGTGTATGCCGATGTTTATATAGGGCTGTCTTTGGACGGCACGGCGTTGCGGCGCCCAATAGCGAGCAATTAGTATCCGATTATGTATTAATACGATAAGTATGATTTTTGATAAGAACGATCCCGAATTTGGCGATATGCAGAATGTGAAGCGGCGTATGTTTGCGCTGCGCAACGGCGTGGTGGCCGAGGCTTTGCGTCGCGGCGGCTGCCCGTATCGAATAATATTCGGGCTGACGCTGCCGCAGTTGGACGAGGTGGCGTCCGTGACACCGCATACGGCGACATTGGCGCAGATGTTGTGGGACAATGACAGTACTCGCGAGAGCCGCCTGTTGGCGCCTATGATTTGTCCTCGCGAGGATATGACTATGGAACGCGCGCGTCGGTGGTTGGATCAATGCCTCAGCACCGAGGATGTGGACATTCTGTGTCATCGTCAGCTGAGGCATCAGTCGTGGGCGGCGGAGCTGGTGAACGAATTGAGCGTGCGCGAGGATGCCGACCTGCCGCGCTATGCGGCGGTACGTTTGGCGTTTAATCTGGTGTACAAGGATGCCGCTATGGGTCTGCGCGTGGCCTTGGCCGAGGCGCGACGAGATTGTCCGCTTACGCGGCATGTGGCGTCCATGCTGGCCGAGGAAGCGCGTTTTGTGCTCAATCCCGAGCAGTGATGGTGACTACGGGCGCGAGCGTTGAGCCTCATAAAGGATAGACACCGTCCGAGAAGATGCGTTGCGGCGCCATAGGCAGATGTGAAGATAATAGCCTGTGGCGCCGCAGCGTATGAGTCGGGGACGGGGTTAGTTGGGGCGGCGGTTGAGTTTCTCGCCTATCCAAAGGCCGCCGATGACCAGTGCGCATCCGATGATGCCGATGGCGGTTATGGGCTCATTGATGATGAAATACGATGCCACCATGGTGACTACGGCTTGGAGATACATGTAATTGTTGGCGGTGACGGCCCCGAGGTGGCGTACGCACAGCGACCACAGCAGGTAGGCTACGGCCGAGCATCCTACGCTAAGGAATAGCAGGTTGGTAAGTACGGTGGTGTCTGTCAGCAGCGTCAGTGGATTGTGTAGTTGCGGCTCTATGGCCAGGAAGGGCAGGGCGGTGACCACGCCGTAGAAGAATGTCTTGCGTGTGATATACCATACATCGTAGTTGGCGCTGAGGCCACGAAGGATGATGCTGTATACGGCCCAGGAGAATGCGGCGGCGAGGCTGAGCATATCGCCCAGGGGATTGAAGCCGACATTGGCCGATGAATTGAAGATGACGCAGGCGGCGCCTATGAATGCCACGAAGCTGCCCAGTACCATGCCTCGGCCCGGTTTCTCGGTCTTGTAGATAAAAGCCAGTAGGAATATCGTGATAAGCGGCGACAGCGAGGTCAGCAGCGAGACATTGGTGGCGAAGGTGTATTTCAGAGCCGTATTCTCGGCGATGAAGTATATCGAGCCGGCGCTGAGGCCGCAGAGCAGAAAGCGCCATTCGTCGCGCCACGAGTACGAGCGGAAGCGTTTATGGCTGATGAGCAAAATCATCAGGTAGGCAATGGCGAAACGGTAGACGTATACTTCCACGGGACCCATGCCGGGTCCGTCCTTGTCTATGAGGACCTTGGTAGACACGAAAGACACTCCCCACATCAGTACGAATATGAGTGCGGCGATATGTACCAGCCATAAGGCGGGGCTGTGCGAGGCTCGTCCGGAAGGTGCATTGTCAGTTTTTAGTGTCATGTCTTAGAGGTCTTTGGGTGTTTCTGTTATAGGGTTTCGGCTTAATCGGCCGGCTGTCGGTTGCCGTCATCCCGATCGTTATACAGTGCAAATTTAGCAAATATTCCTGAGGGTAGCGCTGTGTATTGCCGAAAAAACGCTAATTTTGTATTCGTGTATTTCGGCGATGCTTCGCTCGAATACAATGATATAACCGGAATATATAGATTTAACCAATATAACTAAGCGATTTATTATGAAAGCATTACGGTATTTGGGCATTGCAGCCTTGGCAGGTGCATTGCTTGTGGGAGAAACAGCGTGTAACTCTATGACCAATACGGGGAAGGGTGCACTGATAGGCGGTGGCGGCGGCGCAGCCGTAGGTGCCGGCATCGGAGCACTCATCGGCGGTGGTAAAGGCGCCGGCATCGGCAGTGCCATAGGAGCAGCCGTCGGCGCTGGAGCAGGCGCGCTTATCGGCAATAAGATGGACAAGCAGCAGAAGGAGCTTGAGCAGCAATTAGCTGATCAGGCAAAGGTGGAGCAGACTACCGACCAAAACGGACTGCAAGCAATCAAAGTGACCTTTGACGGCGGTATCCTCTTTCAGACCGGCAAGTATGCGCTCAATGCTCAGGCCAAGAACGACCTCACCGGTTTCGCTTCCAACCTCAACAATAACCCCGGCACCAATGTCCAAATCTACGGATTTACCGACAATACAGGCAGCTTCGAAGTCAATCAGAAGCTCTCGGGCCAGCGTGCTAATACAGTTCGTAACTACCTTATCAATAGTGGCGTAGATGCTAATCGTCTGACAGCGCAGGGTCTGCCCATGCAGAACTATGTAGCTTCAAACGACACTCCCGAAGGTCGCGCTATGAACCGCCGTGTCGAAATCTACATCACCGCCGGTCAGGAAATGATACAGCAAGCCGAAGCCGGCACGCTCAAGTGATACATCCTCGGATCTGAGCCGCTCCTTAGCCGATGTCTGCATGCAGACTCCTCGGTTAAAGGACGTACAGCGGATGACGTCATCTCAGGATGGTGTCATTCGCGTTTTTTTAACCAGTCAGGATGTTCCGAGTTGCCGATTTCTGCATAATTCTACGACTGAATTCAAGCGAAAAATCAAGCGCAGCCACAGCCGAAAAACAACAAATACCCAACACTCGAAATAACACACGTAAATACCGATGAGAAAGAACATTAGCAAGACAACCGACATCCCGTCCAAACTCCGAAACAACAAGCCGTCAACAGGGTTCCAACAAGGCTCTAACAAGCTCTTAACAAACAACTAACAACAATATAAGAAAGAAATAATATAATAAATATTATATTTCAAGAGAGAGTATAGAGAGAAGTTTTTTGCCTCGCTGACGCTCGGCCGCGCTCGCGCAGCAGGCGTAAATAGTTTTTGGTATGAAAACAATAAGGCGGTAATCGCCGCGGCGTCGGTTTCGGCCTACGGCGAAATATCGCCGGCAGCATTCTTCGAATCGCGAATATGCGTAAAACCCTTAGACGCCGAAAGCCCGTAAGGTCGAAAAATGCCGGAAGTGCGCAAAAGGCCACAAAACCACGGCGCCTAAAATTTCCAAAAGTCCCCGTGGGACAAAGAATTCCTCAAAAAAAAAAGGCGCGGCCGGTCATTGACGTTTGCCGTGCGTCATACGACATTCAAAATGCCGTTTTTTTTGCTCAAAGTAGCCGGTGTTAGAAAAAAAATTGTTAATTTTGGGGTGCGCAAAAGCCCGCGGGCTTGGCGCGTATGATTTACTAACCACAACCTCATTTGGGGCACGGGTCAAATCTGCCCCTAAAAACTTAAATTGTAATATATGGAAAAGTGTGACGATCCCGTTGGCGCGGCTTCCCAAGCCCAAGACCAACCCCTATCAGCCTCCGAAGGCATTAAAGATGTGACAGCGCCCGAGACACAAGTGACTGCCGCCGAGCCGTCTGTAGATGCCGAACAAGGAGCCCCTACAACCTCTCTACCGGACGAACCGCTGCCTGCAGATGCGGCTTCGCCCGAATCCGAACACCTGCGTCACACCTTGCCGGATACCGTCGAGGGCGTTATTTATGCCCTGCAAGCACTTGCCGACGGACCCGCAGCCGAAATTTCGCGCGATGCCGTATCGCGTCTGCGCCTACAGGCTTCCACGCTGCGTAACAAGCATATAGAACAACTCCGTGCCGCATGGGTCGCCGAGGGTAACGCCCCCGAGGACTTCGTTGCTGCAGAAGACGATACCGAAAGCCGTATTGCGGCTCTTGTCGAGGCCGTACGCGTCAAGAAAAACGAGTACTTAGCCCAACAGGAAGCATTACGTTTGGCCAATCTCGAGCGAAAAAACGATATTATCGAAAAAATCAATGCCCTGGCTGACGATACGGACAATGTGGGACGTAACTTCCCGACATATCGCGAATTGCAAGACGCATTCAACGCCATAGGCGATGTGCCGCCGACCGAAGAAACAGCCGTATGGAAGCGTTTCCAGGAAGCTCGCGAAAGATATAGCGACAACCTGAAAATCAACAAAGAATTACGCGACTACGACTTTAAGAAAAACTTGGAATCCAAGGAATTGCTCATAAAAGAAGCCGAGGGCCTCGCCGACGAATCGGACATCATCGTAGCCTTCAAACGCGTACAGGAACTTCATAACAAATGGCGCGAAATAGGCCCCGTAGCCAAAGAACTTCGCGACGAAATATGGGCCAAATTCAAGGACGCCTGTGCCGTGGTCAATAAACGCTACCAGGCATTCTTCGAAGAGCGCAAAGCCCGTGAGGCCGAGAACGAAGCCGGCAAGACAGCTCTGTGCGAGCGTATCGAAGCCCTCGATTTCGAGGGCTTGAAAACCTTCCCGGCATGGGAGGATATGACCAAGCAGATACTTGAGGCTCAGGAAGAATGGAAGAAATTGGGATATGCCTCGCGCAAGTCCAACAACGCCTTGTTCAACCGCTTCCGCGCCACTTGCGACAAATTCTTCGAATCCAAGGCCGCATTCTTCCGCAAAATCAAGGAAGAAATGGCCGCCAATCTGGCACGTAAGACCGCTTTGGCCGAAGAAGCCGAGGCCCTGAGCACCAGCACCGAATGGCGCAAGACCGGCGACCGGCTTGTCGAAATGCAAAAAGAATGGAAGACCATAGGCTCGGTGCCCAAAAAGCAGAGCGACACCGTCTGGGCACGCTTCCAGAAAGCCTGCGACACCTTCTTCGCCAACAAAAAAGCCCAAGCCAAGGGCACACGTCAGACCGAATTGGCCAACCTCCAGGCCAAGCGCGACCTCATCAAACGCCTCGACGAAATCACGGCCGAGACGCCCAAAGACGAGGCACGCAAGCTGATTTCCGATCTGCAAGAGCAATGGAAGAGCATCGGCCATGTGCCTTTCAAGGAAAAAGATGCGGTATACGACGCATTCCGCAAGCGCATAGACGAAGTACGTCAGCAGTTTGACCTGCGCGGCAGCCGCGAACGTATGGAAAAATTTGCCGGCAATATCTCCGAGATGGCCGGCGATAAAGACCGCCTCGGCCGCGAACGCGAGCGTATGGCACGCGCCTTGGACGCACGCCGTCAAGAGCTGCGTACGTACGCCAACAACCTCGGCTTCCTGTCCTCCAAGAGCAAGAGCGGCGACTCGCTGGTGCGCGAAATGGAGAGCAAGATGCGACGCCTCGAAGCCGAGATAGCCGACATCGAACAGCGGATGCGGCTGGTAGACGACAAGCTTTCGTGAAGTAGACTTAAATGCTTTCGGGCGGTACTCCTGCCGTACTGCCCGAAAGCATATCTTTATTACTCTAAAGACTGATACAAAAGACTTGTAATATGTCCGTTGTCTTTCGAAACATTAATAGCAACCGATCAACCCGCCACATGCATAAGAGCAGACTTAGCCTTTGCAATTCTGACAACGGATTCTATGTGTCAAAAGACAGTACCTATCACGTATGACCGATAAATCACTTATTGAAAAAAGAACCGAAAAAAGGTACGGCGCATGGATTCCGGCATTGTTCAATATGACGGACATCCTGATGATCAATGTGCTGTACTGGCTGACTATAGCTATGGGCAACCTTGACGACGAGGTTATCTGCCGCGGATGGATTTTATGCAATATTGCCTACTTGCTGCCGCTGGCAGTGCAATTTGTCAAGCACGACAATTGTCGCACTATCCTGCTGGACCATACTGTAGTGCGTGCCTTTCGCGCCGTCGGCCTGCATTGCCTTGCCTTTCTGTCATTGCAGCAGCTGTTCGGATGCAACCTCGGGTTGGCCTCGTATGGCAAATTCTACGGCATCCTGATAGTGGCCTGGCCGTTGGTGTGGACAATGTCGCGCTTTATGCTCAAGCACTTACGCAAACAAGGGCGCAATTTTGTGCGCGTGGTCATAGTGGGTACCAATTCGACGGCTCAACGCTTGTATCAAGAAATGAACAGCGATGCCGGATATGGTTTCTATGTCATGGGATTTATAGACGATGACAAACCCGATGGCGAGCTTCCGGCACCATATATCGGTTCGTTGGACGTGCTTGACTCCTATGTCAAGGAACATGGAGTCGATGAGATTTATTTTGCTTGGTCGGGAGAAAAAGCACAGGCACTGTCCCGTGTGCTCAAAATAGCGGATGACAATGTGGTGTCGTTCTACTACGTGCCGCAAATCTCGCGCTACGTGCGCCGTCATTTCGAGAGCAAGAGCATCGGCGCCATGAATGTCCTGAGCCTTCTGCGCAATCCTCTGAGTAACCCGCTCAACCGAGGCATCAAACGCCTGTTTGACATCATATTCTCGTCAATATTCCTGATATTTTTCCCGCTCATTTTGATTCCGGTAGCTATAGCCATCAAGTTGTCATCCCCCGGACCGGTGTTCTTCAAGCAAAAACGTACCGGATACCGTGGCCGTACGTTCAATTGCTTGAAATTCCGCACGATGCGCGTCAATGCCGCCGCCGATACAGCTCAAGCCACCAAGGATGACCCGCGCAAAACCAAAGTCGGCGATTTCTTGCGTAAGACATCGCTGGACGAGCTGCCTCAGTTTATCAACGTCTTTCTCGGCGATATGTCAGTCGTAGGTCCGCGCCCGCACATGCTTAAGCAGACCGAAAGCTATACCCAATTGATAGACAAGTATATGGTGCGCCATGTGGTCAAGCCCGGCATCACCGGCTGGGCGCAGGTCAACGGCTATCGCGGCCTCACCGACGAGGTCTGGAAGATGGAAAAACGCGTCGAGTACGATGTGTGGTACATCGAACATTGGCATTTCTTCCTGGATATGAAGATTATAGCACGCACCGTGCTTAATGCCGTACACGGCGAGTCCAACGCTTTCTGATGACGGCTTGCCTCGAGATGTTGATTTGTCCGAAAACTCGGTAAGATCCGGAAAACAGATGAAATCAAAGGATACGATAAAATCCCGGAGAAAAAGCCGATTGAAACCTGAAAACAGGTGAGTTCGGGAAAATTCAACTGAGAAATCAACTGAGAAATCAACTGAGAAATCAACTGAGAAATGTCTGTTGCATCCCTTTTTGCCGTGCTTGCCATGGTCACGGACACATTGTGTGCTCGGGTCGAGGCTCCTGTCGCGGCTGCGGATGTTCACGTGCGGTGTCGTGCGCCGTTCAGTATCGAATGGCGCGATGCCGCTACGGCTGCAGCGCAACGTCTTGTCATAGACGTCCGGCGCGACAATATTTACGGGGACAAGGCCTCGGTCGAATATATCGTCGGAACGGATAGTGTGACGGCTCGTCCGGACAGTGTGATTGCGCATTGGGACGTCGATGTCAAGGATGCTTACGGGCCGGTGTCGTTGCGCCTCGCCAAAGACCTTTACGGCACGCATATGTATGCCGTGAACGGTGAGGAACTTGAAGCAGCCGATATGGATATTGATTTTGCCGTGGGCAGTCCGATAGTTGTGCGATACGACAGCCGAGTGCATCCCACGGTTGCACGCGCTCCGATTGTATATCGCTTCAAACCACACAAATATGAGATGAATTCGGATCGCTTGACCGCATATATGGCCGAGAGTTCCGATATTACCGAAGGCCTATGGGAATTTATGGACAGCGATATAGGAGTCGAAGGAACGATGGTGACGGCACCGCTGCGCATAGCGACGCTGCGTGACGGCGCCGGATATGCCATAGTCTATTTGAGCGGATATGACAGCCTCGGAGTATGGCAACGGATGGATATCAAAGGGCGGCTGATGCCTACGTCCTTTGTCCGCGATTATGACCTGCAATGGTATTGTGCTGACGGGGCGGAGCTTGGCGGACAGTTGCACGCGACTCTCGACGAGGGCGGTTCGATATTGACTCTGAATCTCGGGGCGCAGCCGATGAGTGTGCGTTTCCGCCGCTTTCGCTGAGAAATTTGCTGTTATAGAGTCGATTGTTTTTGACGTGGCGGCGTTTTGGCGCCTTCTCTTGCAGCCTTCTGAGCCCGAGTGGCCTTATACGCCGTTACATCCCGAGATTCCCTTGGACAATATGCTTCGATATGCCCGAGCGGCCTTATACGCCGAGGTAGCCCTTGGCGCTAAGGATGTGATACATGAGGTCGTGGAATAGCGCGTGCTCGTTTTGGCGTGACCCGGCACCCTTGCTTTGCGCGTCAAACTGCCGAATCGCGCGTATCACTTCGATGACTTGCGAGGCATTGTAATTGCGGCGTCCAACGGCGAAGCGCTTCAGCGGATAAGGACTTTTCAGCCCCAGGGCTTGCATCTGAGCGCGATCGCCTTTGTCCGGGGTGTACCACGACACCAGCAGGTCCGAGAAAAATCCGAATATAGCTGCCGAGGCCAGTACCAACGGCGTCGATTTGGGATTGCTGCGAAAGTAGTCTGCGATGCGAAATACGCGTAGGGCGTCCTTCTGGGCCAGGGCATCCACCAGCTCGTAAGCGTTGTATTCCTTTGAATATCCGATGTTTCGCTCAATGGCTTGCGGCGTCACCGTGGCGCCCGCTCCTAATATGGTCGTCAGTTTGGAGATCTCGTTGTAAAGACGGCTGAGGTCGTTGCCGACGTATTCCTTGAGCATTTCCAAGGCCTTGGGGTCTACGTTCAGGCCCTGTTCCTTGATGAAACCCGCAATGTGTGTGCCTATCTGATAATCAGGTATTTTCTTGGATTCGAAGACTACGGCGCCCGAGGACTTGACGGCGGCCATAAGTTGCTTACCCTTGGCTGCGGCGCCGCGCGAACATATCACCAGTGTGGTCGATGGCGACGGCGCGGCCACGTATCGGGCCAGTTTGTCCAGCACATCGGCACGCACGCTTTGAGCTTCCTTGAGTATCACTACAAGGCGGTCGGACATCATTGGGTAGCGGCGACAGATGTCCATGACTTCCGCCATATCGGTCTGCGGCGCGTACAGAATGTACTGGTTGAACACCTTCTGGTCCTCGCTGAGAATATTCTCAAAGTCCTTGGTGAGCACGTCTATAAAATAGCCTTCCTCGCCATGCAGCAGGTACACGGGGGCATACTCGCCTTTTTTGAGCGAGGCGCGCAGCGAGGCAAAAGTCGTAGATGCGGATGCCATAATGTCTGTCTCGAAATTATTTCGTAAATTTACGCATTATTCCGTTTTCGGACAAATATTTCATTCGATGTCACCACGTCCCACATTTGATTTGCGCGAATTTGTGCCGCTAAATCTACCAACTTACGACATAAAACTGCGCCGCCGCCACGCCGACGGCGCCATCGAGGTGTATGACGAGTTGCGCCGTCTTTGGGTGATGCTGACACCGGAAGAATGGGTGCGTCAGCACTTTACGCATTATCTCATCTCCCATCTGAGCTATCCTCTATTGCGTATGGCCAATGAAGTAGGACTGCACTTCAACGAAACGCAGCGCCGTTGTGATACGGTGATTTACGATGATTGCCTCCGCCCGGTAGCCATAGTGGAATACAAGGCGCCCTCGGTGACGGTCAAGCAGCAAACCTTTGATCAAATCGTGCGGTACAATCTGGTGCTGAAGACGCCTTATCTATTTGTGTCCAACGGCTTACGACATTACTGTGTACAGGTTGATCCCGACAGCGGCGGATATTGCTTTTTGGACGGCCTGCCGCAATACAACGAGATTGTGGGCTCTGAATAGCCTGAACTGCATATAGATATCGCTCTTAATAACCGATAGGTGCCATAGAACGTCGTTCTTGGAAAATTTCCGGCACAGCACGAGCCTTTTTGAGTGTTTTCCGCTATTTTTTTTGAAGATCTTCGGCGCTGCGCGAGCTTAGTGCTCAGCGTTGAGCAGCTGCATCAGCATCAGCATTGCGGCGTTGGCGGCACTCGAGGCCACGGTGGTTCGGTCGCCCGAAAAATGGTACAATGCGGAAGTGTGTGCCTGTGGGGTACGTGCCGCTATCCATACGGTACCTACGGGCTTGTCCGGCGTCGCGCCGCCGGGTCCGGCTATGCCCGAAGTGGCTACCGTGCACTGACATCCGAGACATCGTGCCGCACCCTCGGCCATGGCTTCGACTACGGGACGGCTGACGGCTCCATCGCTGTCAAGAACTTGTTCGGATACGCCCAAGATGCTGTGCTTGACCTCGTTAGAATAAGATACTATGCCTCCGGCAAATATGTCCGAGCATCCCGCTACGGCTGTGATGGCCGAGGCGATTCGTCCGCCGGTACAGCTTTCGGCCGTGCCGAGGGTGTATCCGAGGCTGCGTAGCTTGGTGATGAGCATCTCGGCGGTGGACATTGCGCCTTCGCCGACGATGAGCGAACCCAGACGCTCGCGCAGGTCGGCGGTGAGTGCCGCGGCGGTGGCGCGTGTGGCATCTTCGTCTTCGCCTACGCCGTCCAAACGTAGTCGTATCACCGGCACATCCGGCAGATAGGCCAGATGGAAGCCCGCGGGCAGTGTCTTCTCCCAAGCGTCAAGCCGTTCGGCAAGGGCGCTCTCCGTAATTCCGGTGATGACGAGAGTATTGTGTGTCAGTGTTTTGTCGCCGTGGAAGCGTTCGCCGAGCATAGGTACCACTGCCTGTCTGAGCATCCCGCGCGTTTCGGACGGTACTCCCGGCATCGCCACCAGCACGTGACCGCCTTGTTCCCACATCATTATGGGCGCTGTGCCGTAGATATTCTGTATCACCGTGCATGTATCGGGCACGAGAGCCTGATTTTCGGTCAAGGCATTGAGCTTGCGGCCTTTGGCGGCAAAAATACGCTTAATATTAGCCGTTACCTCCGGGTCTCGCCGCAGGCTTCCGCCAAAGATGTCCATCAGTGCAGCCTTAGTGATATCGTCTTTGGTCGGTCCGAGGCCGCCGGTGGTGATTACGATATCGGCGGCAGCCATGGCGCGGTGTACTGCCGCGGTGATGTCGGCGGCGACGTCGCCTACGACTTCAACTCCGACAACGGGGATGCCCAGCGGATTAAGACTGCGGGCAATGTCGCCCGAATTGGTGTCGGTGACGCGTCCCAGCAGGATTTCGTCGCCGATGACTATGACGTATGCTTTCATTGAACTATCGTTTGAAATTGTCGGGTCCTTAATGTAATGCTCTTAAGCTCCGAAATTCGGGCAAAAGTTATTCGGCACTCGGTCAGACCGATACTCGTGCAAAGGGCACTTTGTCGTAATCGCAGAACTCCCGATCCAGGAACTTGAAATATCCGGCTATGGCCACCATGGCTGCGTTGTCGGTGGTGAAGGCGCGCTCCGGGATGAAGGCCTTCAGACCATGGCGCGTGCAATACTCGGCCACGGCGGCACGTACGCCCGAATTGGCCGATACACCGCCGCCTATGGCCACGGTGCGCACGCCCGTTTGGCGCACAGCCTTGTCCAGCTTGTCCAGAAGAATGTCTATAATTGTAGCTTGCAACGATGCCGCCAAGTCGGCACGATTTTTCTCGATGAAATCCGGGTCGGCGTGTATGCCGTCGCGCAGGGTGTACAAGAACGAGGTCTTCAGGCCACTGAAGCTGTAATCGAGTCCGGCAATGTGCGGTTTGGAGAAATGGAAGCGTTTGGCATCGCCCTGCTTGGCCAATGCATCGATATGCGGACCGCCGGGGTAGGGCAACCCCATGACTTTGGCGCACTTGTCAAAAGCTTCTCCGGCGGCATCATCTATGGTCTTGCCCAGAATTTCCATATCGTTATAATTCTTGACAAGTATCAGCTGCGAATTACCGCCCGAGATGAGCAGACACAGAAACGGATACTCCGGCACTTCGTCCTCGCTCTTGCGCCGTATGAAGTGAGACAATACGTGCGCGTGCAGGTGATTGACGTCCACTATCGGACGTCTCAGACCCAGCGACAACCCCTTGGCAAAAGAAGTGCCCACCAGCAGCGAGCCCAGTAGCCCCGGACCGCGGGTGAATGCTATGGCCGAGATATCCGCCTTGGATATACCGGCACGCTTGATGGCCGTGTCCACTACCGGGACAATATTTTGTTGATGAGCACGTGAAGCCAGTTCGGGTACCACGCCGCCGTATTCCTCGTGGACGCTCTGCGAAGCGATGACATTGCTCAGCAGCAGACCATCGCCGATGACGGCGGCACTGGTATCGTCGCACGATGATTCGATTCCTAAAATAATATTGTTCATGCGCTAAATAATGTTGCTAATGCGCTCGGGCGTACTATGTTAAAAGATATATGCAATGCCGGCGGTCAATTGGACCGACGAATTGCTTTTGACCATAGAGTACCGCGCCTCGATATGTATCTTCAGTGTCGATGAGGCTGTAAACTCGAAGCCCGCGCCGGCATTAAGTCCGAAATTGCGCTTACGCGTGGATACGTCCTCCTGCTCTTCGTCATCTTGCGGACGGCTGTGGCTGTTCCACCACGAGTAATTGAGGCCGACGATAGGATACAGCGCCGCGCGGTCGCCCGTGAAATTGAACGGATAATGCGTGTCCAAGTCCAATTGTATGGCATCGCGGTCGTTGTTGCGGAAGATGCAACGCGCCCCCGGAGCTACGCGGAAGTGGCTGCTGAACCCATATTGGAACTGTATGCCCGCCACAGCGGACTTGTTGCGCGAGACATAGCCCGCGTCCACGCCGAAAGACTTCTGTCCGCGTACGCACTGAGCCTTGGCCGCCGGTGCCGAAGACATCAGCAACGTCAATGCCGCAAACAGCACGCTTATCGGACGCAAAAAATTGTTGAACGATTTCATATCCTTGTTTATGCGCTCAAGCACTTAGGTGCGCACCTTACGCATATATATTAAAGTATGTATTTATTAATAATGTGTATCCCGGAGAGCCCCGCATCGGCAGGCGCCCATCCGATAGAGTGCAAAGTTACTCATTATTTTTTGCGCGTATGGCTAAAAGATACTAAATTTGTCGGTGTGACCGCAGGTTGACAGAATTGAAGATACTTTTAGCGTTAAATTTTGCAAAAATTATCTGATAATCTAAAAAAACTGATTAACTTAGCGGATGAAATAATCGTTAAATACACTAAGTCTAACACTTAAAATTATAAAAATTAGTCTAAAAAACAGACAGCGAAACAATTACCTAAATTAGAAACAACAAACACCAAAAAATAATCTATTTACCCTAACCCCGATGTCGGTTGCCGTGTCCCCTAAAAAGGCGTGGCGGCGGGCATCAAAGTAACAATCAACACTACAACCTTATGAGAAAACATCTTTTTGTGACTCTGTTGTTGACTTGTGGCTTGCCTTTCAGCGGACAAGTTTTCGCATTGGCAAATCCCGAGCCTCAATCGCAAAGTCAGGCGGCTGTCACCCTCAGTGGTACAGTCTATGAT
>CAKTOT010000051.1 GCA_934590135.1 uncultured Muribaculaceae bacterium | reverse complement strand
CGCAAGGCTGTAGGCTCGGCCATCGCTCGCGCTCGTAATGCCGCAGGGCTATCTGTTCGCGACCTCGCCGACCGCTGTGGCCTTGATGCCGGCCACCTCTGCCGCATCGAAAACGGACGCATGAATGTGACCATCGACACGGTCGCCAAAATCTGCGAAGCGCTCGGTCTGCGTCTTGAAGCGGTCTCGGCTTCTGAAATGGAATAAAACGAAAGCGACCGCGTCTGCTCTACATGGCGCGGTCGCTTTCGTTCTCTCTTTGCTCGTGGTCTGCGGTCGTTAATCTTCGGGCAAGTCGCGCAGCACTTCCAGTCCCTCGGTGTCGTGTGTCCACCGCAGCGTGTCGTCTTTGGCGAGGATGTACTGCGGAAGCCCGATAAAGCGTTCCTCTTCATCGTTGAATATAGGCTCGTTAACCTCGAAGTCGTTCCACCGACCGACATACTGAGCATCATCGTAGATGCTTTCCTGCGCCATTTTTCGCGCCTTTGATAAATTCTTCTTGTTCATATTTTGCTAATTTCCGCAAAGTTAGTAAATTTGCAGTCGAAGATTGAGCATGCTTCCCACAGATCGGCACTTCGGTGCGCAGATTCGGGCGGACCCTCAATCTTCTTTTTTTATTCTAATGTTGTAAAGTATTTCTTCTGTGGTTTGTTTTGTCTTTATCTCAATTGTCAAGTTGTTCACCTTAGCCTCGTAAACATTGAACGAAAACGCGTGATGCTTTCCTGCTTCCTGCCGTATAAACTTGGCCTTTTGCATCCATGTTTTGTATTGTTTCGCTATTTCAAGTATCTCTTCGAGATTGTTTCGGTTTTTGTTCTTTGCGAAAACCTCCATAAAGAAATCGCGATTAACAACAATTCGCATGTTGGACAAAATGATATAAGCTCTTTTCCCGGCTGTACCATTAGGGAGAATTTCTTCGGGCAAGTTAGATTTGCTCCATTGTGCAATCTCTTTTCTTAATGCAGTTTGTTTCGCCTTTGGCAAGGCACTTATTCCTCCCTGCGCTGCCGTTCCTGTCGCTGCTTTGGCTTCGCCCTTGGTGAGTACGTCCTTGACAACATTGGCGTCTGGCGCGAGGTTGTCAACGCGGTAAATTCTGACGTTCCCGGCGATGTCCTTTTTGTAAAGGTCAAGCGCCCCCGACATGCCGTTCTGAGGGTCGTAAAAACGTAGGCTTCCATCTGGGAGGCGTTCGGCTGTGATGATATGTCCCGAGCGCTTGCGCTTCCATCGCCATGCGATATGATAGCGGCCTGTCTCGGTCATTGCGGCGAAGACCTTCGCCCATTTTAGAGGCGGCTGCTTGATGCGCCCATATCTGTCCAGCGTTGTCTTAGCGATTACCGGGATGTCTTCTCTCGTGATACCCTGCCATGCGGTGTGCGTTGCTTTCGACAGCCTGCTGAGCGCCGAACCGGCTGTATTGGGCAATGCCGAAACGTCGAAGCCTCGCAGGCGTAGCTCGTATGCCACCACGCAAGTTTGGCAATTGACGCTGTAAGCCTTGCTTTCGCCGTAATGCGGATTGCCGTGCATCTCGTTGGCCTGCTCGTGGCTCATTGGTCGGCCTCGCTTTAAGCCGAGGTCTTTTTCGATTTGCAAATATGCTTCGATATTGGCCAGCTCTTGCTCGTCGGTCAGATAATCGGGTTCGAAGCGTTCCCAGTAGCGGCGCTTGATGTCTTGCACCTGTGCGATTGTTCGCTTGGCGTGCCGTTCGGCGGCGATGTCGAGCGTTGTCGAAGATGCGCGTGCCTGCTTGGCGGTGATGCCTGTGTACTTGGCGTTATCTCGGACGAAGTACGGCAGCGAGTGGCCTGTGGCGATGCGGTCGCGATTATTCTCCACCCAGTCCTTGAATGCTTCGGGCGTGTCGTTGACGGCGTTGTCGCTGTCCGCTGACGGCTGCTTGCCGTCAAGGATGCGCTGCGTGTCGCGTGCCATCTCCTCCTCGGTCTTGAGGATGGTGACGGCGCGGCAGCGGCAGTGCGGATGCCAGCCCGTGAACTTAAAATCTTTCGGGTATCGTCCTGCGAGGGTGTCGCAGATGTCCGTGAGCGTGCGCACGGCGTTGGCTTTGGGCGTTCCGTCGGCACGCATTTGCCCCGGCAAGTCCGAGGTCTTCTCGCCCGGTTGCAGGCGGATGGTGTGGTTGTTGCTCAGGACTATTTCGATGCCGACAACGAAATCCATTTTTTGCCAGCGCAGGTGGTCGGCGGTACGATACGCGATATTGGTTTCGGTGGCGGCGAGGCGGCGTGCGTTCATATAGCTGCTGCGGTACACTCCGCGTCCCGGGTGAAACTCTTTGGCTGCTTGGGAAAGTTTGAGCAGTCCGTGCTCGTCTCGCACTCGGCGGAATAGTTTGTCGGGATGCTGCAAATATTGCCGCAGGTCGCGCGTCATGGCTGCGGCGCTCTTGCCCGAGCGGATGCCGAGGTCGAGCCCCATTTCGATTTCATTCTTGAAGGCTTCCGTGTAACGCCACACGCGGTCGGATAAGCCGAGGCCTTGCGTCTTGCGTGCGAGGAATGCTTATACGAAGATGCGCGGCACAAATTTGCACATACTCGGAAAGTGGGCATACTTTATTAAAATAAAACTACTAACTTTGCATAGTGCAAAGGAACTTATTCGTGTGCGTCAGGTAGCCTTCCGGATGCGCCCGTTTTATTGTTTTTTGCATTGAGATAGGATGGAGTACTACGGTGCTCTCCAATAAAGTATGTAATTACAGCCAATGAAACCCAACGAACTGCCGCAAGACCCGGCAATACTGATGAGTTATATCAATACAATGTTGCGCGACCGCTATGCTTCGCTTGATGAACTATGCGAAGACCTCGGCATAGACCGCGAGGCGCTTATCGCGAAACTCGCGCAGTCCGGATTTGAGTACAACGCATCGCTTAATAAATTCTGGTAAATATGGGCGATACACGTACGGATACACCGGACTACTTGGCTCAACTCAACGAGCAACAGCGCTCCGCCGTCTTATATACCGACGGGCCACAATTGGTCATCGCCGGTGCCGGCTCGGGCAAGACCCGTGTACTGGCTTATAAAATTGTGCATTTATTGGCCCATGGATATGAACCATGGCGCATAATGGCGCTCACATTTACTAATAAAGCGGCGCGAGAGATGCGCGAACGTATCACTACATTGGTTGGTACCAAGGCAGCCTCACGCATACTTATGGGTACGTTTCACTCCGTATTCGCTCGGATGTTACGTAGCAATGCAAAGCTGTTGGGACTAAACAGCAACTACACCATTTACGATGCCGCCGATAGTCGCAATTTGATTAAGACCATCATTAAGACATTGAGCCTTGACGAAAAAGTCTATAAGCCCCAGACTGTCGCATCTGTCATATCCAATGCAAAGAACGATATGATATCGCCAGAGCAGTATGCCGCCGATGCTGATATAATACGTCTCAACATTGCACGGAACATGCCTCGCTTGAGCGAGATCTATACTGCATATTGTGCGCGGTGTCGGCGAGCCGATGCCCTTGACTTTGACGACTTGCTCTATTATACCAATATCCTATTGCGCGACCATCCGGATGTGCGACGACATTATCAGGAATTCTATCGCTATATACTCGTAGACGAGTATCAGGATACCAACTTTGCGCAGCACATGATAGTATCGCAGCTATGCCCTGATAATCCCGGATTATGTGTAGTGGGAGATGATGCACAAAGTATATATTCGTTTCGAGGCGCCAATATCGCCAATATACTAAATCTGCAACGCACTTTTCCCACCATCAAGACATTTAAGCTTGAGCGTAACTATCGTTCAAGCCAAAATATCATCAATGCAGCCGGAAGTCTTATAGCCAAGAATAAGAAGCAGATACCCAAGAATGTCTACTCGAAAAACGGAGTAGGGGCGCGCATCGAAGTGGTGCGTAGCTACAGTGACTATGAAGAAAGTTTTTTGGTCACCAATAGGCTGTCCCAGCTCAAGATGTCCACAGGCGACTCCTTCGAAGACTTCGCCATCCTGTATCGCACCAACGCCCAAAGCCGTATACTGGAAGAGTCGTTGCGTAAGCGCAATATACCGTATCGTATCTACGGCGGACTATCCTTCTATCAACGTAAAGAAGTTAAGGATGCCTTGGCGTATTTTCGCTTGGCTATCAATCCCGATGACGAAGAATCATTGAAACGGGTCATCAACTTCCCCGCACGCGGCATCGGCGATACTACACTTAAAAAGATTCTTGCAGCGGCAGCTGCACACGAGGTCTCCCTTTGGGCTGTGGTCAAGAAGCCACTCCAATACGGCCTCAATATTAATTCCGGGACGCAACGTCGTCTGCACCTTTTCGAAGACATTGTCACCGAGCTTAATGATATGGCGGCCACCGGTGTCGCCGCCGATGTCATTTCCGAGCGAATGCTCCTGCTGACCCATATGATGGATGAGTACAAGAGCGATAATACACCGGAGAGTATCACCAAGCGCGAGAACCTCGAAGAACTCACCAACGATGTACAGACCTTTGTACAATCTCAGCAAGAACAAGGTCTTGGCGAAGGAACAATGCCCGAATACCTGGCTCAAGCGTCTCTGGCTACGGACGCCGATACATCCGAGGCGGATGCCGACATCCCCAAGGTGACACTTATGACCATACATGCAGCCAAGGGACTGGAGTATAATAATGTGTTTATAGTGGGGGTGGAAGATGACCTCTTGCCATCAATGATGAGTAAAGACTCGCCGGCGGCGATAGAAGAAGAACGCCGTCTGCTTTACGTCGCCATTACCCGAGCCAAAAACTACTGTATGCTCTCCTATGCCACTTCGCGCTTTCGCAACGGCAGTACGGAGTTTACATCTCCCTCGCCATTTCTCAATGATATCGATCCGCAATATTTATCCTTCCCCTCCGGATCGGATATTGCAGAAAGTAGCCGAGTACAAACGCAGCGAGTGAAGACGTGGCTCACCCGTAAACCGCCGATGTCCGCCAAACAGCCAAATACATCGACATCGACTTCAACCCCCGGCGAAACTACATTCCGAGCATCGCAGTTGTCAGTGGGTATGAATATACGACATAGCCGCTTCGGCAAGGGGACAATCACCGAAATAGACGGAAACAATCTCGGTGGAGCACGTATAAAAGTACGCTTTGATACAGGCGAAATCAAGATCCTGATGCTGGGATTCGCACGATTTACCATACTTTAAGTGATACTTTATATAGTGTGCGATAATTCTATTCAGCGTTAAAATATTATCTAAACGAGATTTAACATCGACACCTTTACAGCCAAATATGCCAATGACCATAGACCAACTGCCCACTCCGTTCTACATAGTCTACGAAGACAGGATACGCCGCAACCTCGAATTGATATCAGATGTAGCTGCGCGCGCCGGTGTAGAAATAATTATGGCCTTTAAGGCTAATGCCCTGTGGCGGACCTTTGACATTGTTCGCGAATACGGTTTCGGATGCACCGCAAGCAGCATCAACGAATTGCGTCTGGGACGCGAATACCTTACCGACAGGGTACATGCCTACTCGCCGGCATATACCGATGACAACATCGATGAATATGTAAGCAACTGTACACATATAACCTTCAACTCGTTGAGCCAGTGGGAACGTTACGGCGTCCGACTGCGTGGCTCGGGCGTTAGTGCCGGCCTGCGCGTCAACCCCCAATGCTCGGTTATAGATACTGATATATACAATCCTGCACTTCCGGGTAGTCGATTCGGAGTAAGTGCGTCCGAAATCGGTGATGTACTACCCGAAGGCATCGAGGGCTTGCATTTTCACGCTCTATGCGAGTCCTCGTCTTACGACTTGGCCAAAGTACTCAAGGCTTTCGAAAGACAATTCGGGCATTTGCTGCCGCAAGTCAAATGGGTCAATATGGGAGGCGGGCATCTGATGACACGTCAAGGATATGATACGGAACATCTTATAGGGCTACTCAAAGACTTCCGCCGTCGCTATCCCCATATACAAGTAATACTTGAACCCGGCAGCGCTTTTATGTGGCGTACCGGTGACCTTCTAAGTAGTATCGTGGATGTGGTGAGCCATGACGGCATTAATACCGCGATCTTGGATGTATCCTTTGCCTGCCACATGCCGGATACTCTCGAGATGCCCTATCAACCCATAGTGAGCGAAAGTGTCCCCGAACAGCCCGGACAGACTATCGCCTATAGACTCGGTGGTAATTCGTGTCTTAGCGGCGACTTTATAGGCAATTGGTACTTTGAGCAGCCGTTGCATCCCGGAATGCGTCTGACGTTTGAAGATATGAACCACTACACCAATGTCAAGACCACTATGTTCAACGGCATACATCATCCGGACATTGTCTTATGCGACCGCGACGGCCGATGCCGATACCTGCGACGCTACAGCTATGAAGATTACAAAAACAGAATGTCATAAATATTTGTATTACAGTATATAAACTAATATAAATTCGAGTGATGCTTTTAGTGATGTTCGCGCTCTATTACCTCACGCGTGACACTTCGAAGAATCATATCACACACAACAATAACAGCCTACAATGATATTTTCAGTCATCATACCGGTATACAATCGTCCGGACGAAGTCCACGACCTTCTTGACAGCCTGCTGGCGCAACGTGCTCGAAACTTTGAAGTAATTATTGTTGAGGACGGCTCAACGATACCATGTAACGAGCAATGCGACGCTGCCCGTTTCGCCGGCCTTGATGTTAAGTATTTTTCTAAAGAAAACGAGGGCCGTTCCATTGCACGCAACTATGGTATGGAACGTGCCAAGGGAGACTACTTCGTTTTCTTTGACAGCGATTGTGTGATTCCGCCTGAATACTTTGAGACCATGTCCAAGGTGCTGGCCCAACATCCCACCGATTGTTATGGGGGTCCTGATGCCGCACATTCAACCTTCACCACTACGCAGAAGGCCATAAATTACACAATGACATCATTCCTTACCACCGGAGGTATACGCGGAGGCAAGGTCGCCCTCGAAAAATTCACTCCTCGCACCTTTAATATGGGTTTTTCGCGGCGGGTCTACGAGGCCGTGGGTGGCTTCCGTGAGATGTTCTCCGAGGATATAGACATGAGCAAACGCATAGCCCGTGCCGGATTTACGATATCGCTTATAGCCGAAGCGCCTGTATGGCACAAGCGTCGCGTCGATTTTCGCAAGTTTTTACGGCAGGTATACGTCTTCGGGATGTCCCGCGTCACGCTCAAGTTGCTATACCCCGAGTCGCTAAAGGCGGTACACACCCTTCCGGCAGTTGCCGTGCTCCTGGCTGCGGCTATGATTATCCTTGCCATTACGGTGTCCCCGTGGTGGCTTCTGCCGATGGGCGTATACCTTGTAGCGGTATTTGCTATGGCTCTGATCGCTACGCATTCGATAGTAATAGCGGCCAAGGCCGTGCCCGCAGCTGTCATTCAGCTCGGCGGCTATGGAATAGGCTTTATACAGGCCTACGTATCCAAGATAGTGCTGCGTAAAGGACGTGATGTGAACCGAGAAATTGAAATGCGTCGTGGAAAATAACAAATCGACCCCAATACTGATACGCGACCTTCCGGCGGACCAAAAGCCGCGCGAGAAGGCTATATCACGAGGCTTTGACGCCTTGACTGACGCCGAACTCATGGCCATAATTTTTTCCACAGGCATTAAGGGTAAATCGGTGCTTGAGCTTTCAGAGGACATTCTTAGAGACAATGACGGTCATCTTTCGATGGTCACACGTATGACGCCACAGCAAATTATGAAACGATACAAAGGAATAGGACAAGCCAAGGCGGTGACGCTGTTGGCTGCCTTGCACTTGGGCGAGCGGTCGCGTGCCGATTGTGTCGAAAGACAAAAAGAAAAGATATGTACCTCCGATTTGGCTTTTCGGAAAATGGCACCGGTGTTTCTGGGCCTTGACCATGAGGAGTTTTGGCTGTTGCTTCTCAATAGGGCACTGATGCCGCTAAAGAGTGTACGTCTTGGCGTGGGCGGCCTCAGCGCAACGGTCGTCGATGCAAAGGTGGCAGTGCGTGCCGCCCTTGATGCGTATGCCTCGGCCGTAATCATGTTTCATAACCATCCGTCCGGCAATACGTCCCCGAGCGCGCAAGACGATGCCATTACGCGCAAAATCAATGACGCCATGAGGCTTTTTGACATTAGCGTCAACGATCACCTCATAGTCACGGATGGCGGCTATTATTCCTACCACGACAATGGCCGGATGCCATAATAGAGCGGACAAATATGACCCACTCCAAAAATCGTCAAGCTCGGACTATGTCGTGAGTATAGGTTGCATAAAAGAGATGCCGAAAGTTTTTTTCAGTGCTGGACTTATGTCGCGTGAATAGCGTAAATACTCTGTATGTGCTCAGAAATAGCCGATGATGTGCAGTATTGATGGGGTGAGGATTGCGGTGAAAATTCCGTTAAGTGTCAGTCCAAGGCTGGCGAAGGCGCCATAGCGATCGCTCACTCCGAAGGCACGTGACGAGCCTACGGCGTGAGCCGCCGCACCCATCGAAAGTCCTTGAGCCATAGGGCTATGTACATGCGACCATCGCATTACACCGAAGCCGATGATTCCGCCGAATATGCCTACACTGACGACCACGGCTGCCGTGAGTGACGGAATGCCGCCCAACGAACCGGTCACCTCCATCGCAATGGGCGTGGTTACGGATTTGGCGGCCAAAGACATAACAATTTCATGCGAAGCACCGCACATATCAGCCACTATCACTACAGAGATGATGCCTGATATACATCCTCCGAGAGCCGATAGAGTGATGGGCAACAATTGTTTCTTGACAGTGGATATTTGCTTATATAGCGGGACGCCGAGAGCCACAACGGCAGGTTTGAGCCAGAATTCAATGTACTTACCATATTGGTTGTATGTGTCATAGGGAATATCGTAGGCTGTCAGAAAGACTATGATTAGGGCGATAGTCACCAAAATGGGGCTAAACAAGGAGAAATGGGTTCGCTGTTGTATAAGTTGGGCTGCCCCGTAGATGACGAAGGTCAACGCCAAAAGAAAGTACGGATTGTTAATGTATTCCATGACGTTGGTATTTACGGACTAATTGATGTATCCATCCGGTGACAACAATTACGACAATCGTACTTGCCGCCGAAGCCACGATAATAGGAAGTAGTTGAGCCTTAATGATGTCAAGATGAAGCATCAGAGCTACGCCCGGCGGGATAAAGAAAAATCCGAGGTTCTTTACCAAAAAATTGGCGATACTCTCGACCCGGCGCAACTTGATCCACTTCAGTTGCAGACATGCGGTTAGTAGAAGCATACCGATGATGCTTGATGGCAATTTGATTCCGGTGAGCCATACTATGAGCTCTCCGATAGCAAGGAATCCGAAAATGATTCCGCATTGATAAACCATAACAAATCTTTATTATACCTAAAAACGGCTGCAAAGGTACGGCCTTTCCGCCGAATAGCCAAACGATAACAGCAATGAGTATTATCATGCAAAGCGTAAAAGTATTGTAACTAGTGATTTAGGCTATAGTGATGACGCTTTCAACATCAACGAGGAAACAGTCGTGAAGTAGGGAATGAAAACAAATGCCGATTTCGGGCAGGTATTTGGCGAGAAATGCGTAAATTTGCGTAGTCAAAGGCGAAGACGAAAAAATTCGTCTAAGTAATTAAAAACATCTTATAACAATATCCTACCAGCACAATGAAAGCAGACGTACTTCTCGGGCTTCAATGGGGTGATGAGGGCAAAGGCAAAGTCGTAGACGTGCTCACACCGCATTACGCCGCAGTGGCACGCTTCCAGGGCGGTCCCAATGCCGGACATACCCTCGAATTCGATGACAAGAAATTTGTATTGCGTTCGATACCATCCGGAGTCTTTCAAAAAGGCGCAATCAACGTCATAGGCAATGGTGTCGTTCTTGATCCGGTGCTTTTTGCCGATGAAGCACGTGCCCTTGAGCGTGATGGCGGTGTGGACTTGCACACATCGTTGCGTCTTTCGCGCAAGATGCACCTTATATTGCCCACGCATCGTCTGCTTGATGCCGCCGGCGAGAATGCCAAAGGAGCTGCGCGCATCGGTACCACCGGCAAGGGTATAGGTCCTACGTATACGGACAAGGCCGGACGTAACGGACTCCGTCTTGGCGATATCGATTATGATTTCGAGGCCAAATATGTTCGGCTTAAAGCTGCACACCTTGACCGCTTGGCACGTATGGGAGCATCTGTAGACACAGATGCTCTTGCACGTTGCGAAAAGGCATGGATGGATGCACTTGAGTATATCCGCACCTTTGAACGTATCGACAGCGAGTACTACGTCAACGAGGTGCTCGACAATGGCGGTGCAGTATTGTGCGAAGGCGCTCAAGGTACATTGCTGGATGTAGACTTTGGATCCTATCCTTTTGTAACCTCAAGCAACACCGTGTGCGCAGGTGCATGTACGGGACTGGGTATTGCTCCGCGACGCATAGGCGAGGTCTTCGGTATTTTCAAGGCCTATTGTACGCGCGTAGGTAGCGGTCCGTTCCCCACCGAACTACATGATGAAATCGGACGTGAAATTCGTGACCGCGGTCACGAATACGGAGCTGTTACAGGACGCGAGCGCCGTTGCGGATGGCTTGACTTGGTTGCTTTACGGTACTCGGTAATGCTTAATGGTGTGACACAACTTATAATGATGAAGAGTGATGTGCTTGACACTTTCGACAAAATCAAAGTGTGCACTGAATATACCATAAACGGAAATATAACCACGCACTTCCCCTTCGATGTCAACGATGCCCCCATTGAGCCGCAATATACTATCTTTGACGGCTGGAAATCCGATCTTACGTCCGTGCGCGATGAAGCATCGTTGCCACAAGCATTCAAAGACTATATAGACTTTATAGAAAAATATGTCGGAGTACACATCACCGTGCTTTCAGTAGGACCGGATCGTACACAGACAATCTTCCGCGAGGGATTTAATCCGGCTAAGGGCTGATAGTTGTCTCGGCCTTAATATTCGTGGAATAGAATGAAGACTTACCACAAATTAATGTTGATAAATCATATTACCAACCTCATTCATTAAACTACCATGGCAAGAATCAAACCTTTCAAAGGCGTCCGTCCTCCGCGCGAGTATGTGGAGAAGGTCGCATCACGTCCCTATGACGTACTCAACTCCGAAGAAGCTCGCATCGAGGCTCAAGGCAATCCGATGTCGTTATATCATATCATCAAGCCGGAAATAGACTTTGCCCCGGGCACAGACGAACACGATCCCAAGGTATATGAACGTGCAGTGCAGAACTTCAAGGACTTCCGTCAACGCGGGTGGCTGGTACAGGATCCGCAAGAAAAATACTATTTGTATGCCCAAACTATGGATGGCCGTACCCAATATGGTTTTGTAGTAGCCGCTAATGTCGATGATTACCTTAACGGTGTAATCAAGAAGCATGAGCTGACACGCCGAGACAAGGAAGAAGACCGAATGAAGCATGTTCGCGCCCAAAATGCCAATATCGAGCCCGTGTTCTTCGCCTTTGAAGACAATGATGTGCTCAACGACATCATCAAACGCGTATCCGCCACCAAACCAGAGTATGATTTCGTGGCCAATGACGGCTTCGGTCATCATTTTTGGGTCATAGACGATAAGGCAACCATAGATACAATTACGGCCGAATTTGCCAAGATGCCGGCATTGTATATCGCCGATGGCCATCATCGTACTGCTGCTGCCGCGCTTGTAGGACACGAGAAGGCAAAGGCCAACCCCAATCATACAGGAAATGAGGAATATAACTTCTTCCTCGCCGTTGCTTTCCCCGCGTCTCAGCTCAAGATTATCGACTATAATCGTGTTGTACGCGACCTTAACGGCTTGACTCCCGAACAATTCCTGGCCAGACTATCTGAGAACTTCGATGTAAAAGATATGGGCACCGAAGAATATAGGCCTAATGCGTTGCATAACTTCTCGCTATATCTTGGCGGGCACTGGTATTCGCTTACGGCACATTCCGACACATATAATCCCGCTGATCCTATAGGCGTGCTTGATGTAACCATATCAAGCGACCTTATATTGCGGGACATCCTGGGTATTACGGATTTGCGTAGCGACAAGCGCATAGACTTTGTAGGCGGTATACGTGGTTTGTCCGAATTGAAGCATCGTGTTGATTCGGGCGAGATGGCAATGGCTTTGGCATTGTATCCCGTATCAATGAAGCAGCTGATGACAATCGCCGATACCGGCAATATTATGCCGCCCAAGACGACGTGGTTTGAACCCAAGTTGCGTTCGGGATTGGTGATACACCTTCTTGACTGACGATAACTCCGGGGTAGGGCAGACGTGCAGCAGGCACTCCTGCCCTACCTATATTCTACCGATATAACCATCAATAGGAACGATGTATAAAAGAGTCACTGCGATAGTTTGTGCGGCGCTATTATCGTCTATCACGATAGGGGCGCAGACTTATACACGTAAGTATAATGAATACTATCAGCGTACCGAGTACTATGACGCACACGGGAAGTTGGTCGGGTATTCAAAGATCAACCCATACTACAATCGCACCGAGTACTATGATGCCAATGGTAGACTACAACGTACCGAAAAGTATAATGACTACTACGATCGCACCGAAACCCGCGATGCTTCCGGAAAACTTGAAAGCACTCGTAGACACAACGACTTCTACGGACGCGAAGAAACACGCGATGCGTCAGGACGTCTTATCGGCTATCGTAAATGGAACGAATACTATAAGCGATATGATGTTTATAACGCTAAGGGACAGATTGTAGGATATGAAAAATGGAACGAATACTATAAGCGTTGGGAATACCGCGCCAAATAGAATCGTTTTTTTCAGGCGGATGCTAAACTTTTACTTAAAAATATAACACACAACGATGTATAATTCCAAGGAATTAGCCGAAAGGATTTGCAATGGATATATGCTCAAAGAAGATGAAGCATATTCTCTGCTTGATATGCCGTCACAAGAGCTGCGTCAAGCAGCGCTGCTTGTCAGCCGACAAATGGTGCCGCGCAAGTTTGACAGCTGCTCAATCATCAATGCCCGTTCGGGTCATTGCAGCGAAAACTGCAAATGGTGCGCTCAATCGGCACATTTTGCTACCGGATGCCAAAACTATGATGTTGTAGATCATGACGAATGCCTGCGCGAAGCACGATATAATCACGAGCGAGGTATCGCACGTTTTTCGCTTGTTGGTAGCGGACGTGCTGTGCGAGGTGAAGCCTTCGGTAAAGTCTGTGCTATGCTCCGCGAGATACACGATACGGTGGGTATCAAGACCTGTGCGTCTTTGGGGTTACTTGACCGTGAAAGTCTGCGTGAATTACGCCGTAGCGGTGTCACTCGCTATCATTGCAACCTCGAAACGGCTCCATCGTTCTTTGGAACATTGTGCACTACGCACACCATCGAGGACAAAATTCACACTATAGAGATGGCGCGCGAAGAAGGACTGGAAGTGTGCAGCGGCGGAATTATCGGAATGGGCGAGACACCGCGACAGCGTGTCGAGTTTGCCTTGACCTTACGACGCATCAACCCCGTGTCCATACCCGTCAACGTATTGTGTCCCATACCGGGTACACCGCTGGAGAATATGCCGCCCATACCTGAGGACGAGATTATAGACACCATCGCGATGATACGTCTGATACACCCCAAGGCTCATATCCGCTTTGCCGGCGGGCGTGCACGCCTTAGCCCCGAGAGCCAGGTGCTGGCTATGCGTATAGGGGCCAACGGCGCTATCATGGGCGATATGCTTACCACGGTTGGAAGCACTATCGTTGACGACCGCGATCTCATAGCCAAGGCCGGATACGAGTTCTAAGAGAAGTTTGCGATTAAGAATTTCCCCGGCAGGAAACTATAACAGGAATAACGTACACGCAAATTGAAGCCTCACGACTTACAGATCATTATACAATGAACGAAAACGACAGAACCGAATATACTATGGATGCGGAAGGCTATGCACGGCCAACTGCAGCCATACGACGCCTTGTGCGTGCTCTGGATACGGCGGTACACCGTCGGCGGGAGGGCGCGTTTGTAGCCGAAGGGGATAAATGTGTACGTGATACTTTTGATGCTTTTGACTGCCGTATTCTTATCGGACGGCGACAATGGCTTGAGACGCACCATGATATGTGTGCCCGAGCCGATGCCGTGTATTGTGCCGATAGTGCAGATATGGAGCGGATGTCGCTGCTGAAAAGCCCGCGTGATGTTATTGCGGTATACAATATTCCAGAAGATACGTTACTCCCCGATTCTATGGGGCTTGTGGTGGCGCTCGATCATATTCAGGACCCGGGTAATCTCGGCACAATTATAAGAATGTGCGATTGGATGGGCGTATGTGATATCATAGCCTCCAAAGGCACCGTTGATGTATTCAGCCCCAAGGTAGTACAAGCCACTATGGGGTCGATAGCGCGCGTGCGTGTACATTATACCGACCTTGTGCCACAACTACAACGTCTTTCGGCAGCCGGTACCCCCGTGTACGGTACGGCTATGGACGGCGAATCGGTGTATAGCGCCGAGTTGCCTGCGAAGGCGGTGATTGTTATGGGAAATGAGGGTCGAGGAATGTCCGAGGAAGTCTGTGCATGTCTTACAAATAGCATTTCCATACCACCATATCCCGGCGACGCATCAACGGCCGAAAGTCTCAACGTGGCCGTGGCCGCTTCGGTCATTGTTGCAGAATGGCGCCGCCGTATGCGTTGAAGATGGATAATAAGAAGGAGTAACGACGGCTGTCTATTAGAGTAATATAGTTAAATAATAGCTCGAATATGATAGCTGATTATTCCTGAAAAATAATATGAAAAGACATAATTAGTTTATGGCAAAAACCAAGTATAAAAGCGTATGGATGTGTAACAACTGCGGCGCCACATTTCCTAAATGGGAGGGGCGATGCAGCGAATGCGGCGAATGGAATACTATGGTGGAACAACGTGTGAGCACTTCGATACGCGCCGACCACGGTCTGACAGGCACAGAAGGAGCGCGTCCTGTAGCCGTGTCGGATATCACCGCCGGAACGGAAAGTCGTATAACGATGCCGAGTCGTGAGCTCAACCGTGTACTT